>JAITJP010000486.1 GCA_031278835.1 Deltaproteobacteria bacterium | reverse complement strand
CCGCTCCCAAAATGGAGCCGCCGCCCTGGGCCACCTGCTGCTGGGAAGAAATAAAGGTATTTTTCAAAGCGGCGTCACCGGGCGAAAGACCGGCCTTAAGGGCGCCGGCCGATTGAACGGCCCCGGAGATGCCGCTGCCAATCGAGATGGCCCCAGCGGTCACGCCCAAGGCCAGCTGGATAACGGCCTTTTCCATCATGACCTCGGCTTGCTTTTCAATCTCCTTGGCCGTGGCTTCCACCTGGGCGGCCTTTAACTCCTTATTGGCCTCACGCTGCTCGGCGGCGGTTTCGGTCAAAAGGGCCATGACTAAGGCGCCTGGGGAGATCCCGCCGCTAAAGCTCCGCAAGAGATCCATTAGCTCCGTGGCGCTGGCCGGGGTTTTCAGGCTCGACTCTTTCAGGGCTGGGGTCTCGGCCTCGGACGAGTCTTTGGCCTTGTAGCCCCGGGCCTCAACCAGTTTAAGAAAGTCGGCTTGGCTGAACTGAGTTTTTTCGGTTTCCGAGAGATTCTGATAATAGGTCTGGATATCTTCGGTCTGGGCCTGGGTTAGGCCGAATTTTTTTGAGGCATCGACAATGTCAAGCATATTGACTCCTATTGACCGCCATTAAATCATGGCCGGGTTTTCACCGGACCTGATTTGAGCTTAAGCGCCTTTAAGCCATGGCCGGGCTTTCACCGGACATGATTTGAGCTTGAGCCTCACCGGCTTCTTTGACGATTTCGGCCACTTGGGACATGATGGCGCTTTGGTTTTCGACCAAAAACTTTATAAAGTCCTCCTCGACGCCGATGGCTTCTTTAATCCTTTCCAACAAGGCTTCGATTTTGACGCGGTTGGCTTTGGTTTCGGCGATATCGAATTCGTTTAAAGCCACGATTATCCCCAGGGTGCCCGAGGCCACGGAATTGGCGCCGCTGACCGTGGCCGAGATCAATTGGATCTTGGTTATGATGGCGGCGGCCTTGGTGGCCACGTCAAGCCCCTGAGCGTAGAGAGCCGAACCAAAGCTTAAGCCTATGGCCACTATGGTTAAGCCCACGGTAAAGCCCAAAGCGATCCACTTGGCCTTTTCTTCACTGGCCCCGGCTTCCTTGGCTATATGGGTGACCAAGGCGGATAGGCTGTATTTTCCTTCCGTGACTTCGGACAAGACGCTGTCAACGACCAGGGCGGTCATGATCACCCCGGCGGCCACCAACAGCGGGTTACCGGTCACGGCTCCCAAAGCCACGGTAGCCACCGCGGCGATGCCCCCCAAAACCATGCCGATGATTTTAAAAACTTTGGCGATCGGGGACAAGGCTTTCTGCTCAGCCAGTTTGTCGATTTGCTTTTGGAGTTCTTCGAGGGACTTATCGTTGGCGGCTTTTTGCTTCTCGGCACTGGCCTTTATGCTCTCCGAAGCGCTCTTAACCGAGGTCCGGCGCTCCTCGGAACCAACCGCCTCAACCAAGATCTCCAAGGCGATGCCCGAGGCCATTAAGGGAGCCAGTAACTGAGGCAATTCGTTTAAAAGGCTATCCAAGCCTTGCTCAGACTTGGTCCCACTCGATTGGGTGCCTAAGGAGTCGTAAGCCGCGGCTGGGGTGGCCTCAACCCCAGCGGCTGGCCCGGTAGCGGCGGCTGGCGTGCCTGAACCCAAGGGGTTAAGCTTATTCATTTCTCGGTCTCCTTTGGGGCCCCCTGATTAGCCTCAGAGAGTCTCTCTCGAACGATTTCCAGAAGGTTATCGGCCTTGGCGTATATGGCGGCGTGTTGGGGATCTTCGGGGCTTCCGATAAACTTTATGGAGGATAAGGTGGCCTCGGCCGATTCCAGATCCCCGTCTTTGAGCTGACACAAGGCGGCGTAATATAAGGGCACCGGGTTACCGAGACTGGAGGTCAAGGCGGCCATGCCGTAAACCTCCGAGGCCACGGCTAACCTATTTTGAGCCTGGAGAGAAGCGCCCAAGCCCATCCAAAACCTCTCGTCGCGGTAGTCATAAAGGCACAGGGCTTGAAAGATGGTCTGGGCCTCTTGGTATTGCCCGGAAGTGAAAAATCCGTGCCCCAGAGAATACAAGGCCTCAAGCTGCTTGGGATCGGTCCCGGCCGCCTGGGCTGGGGTAAGACCCTCCTGTATGGCCTGACAGATGGCTCGAACCTCCTCTTCGTTTAACTTTACCTCTGGGCTAATCTCGATTTCACTCATGCTTTCTCCTTTGACTAAGGCCAGGTCGCCTTAGTGGGGCGGCCTCTGGGGGCCCTTGGCCAGGTCACCTTAGCGGGGGCGGCCTCTGGGGGCCTTTGGCCAGGTCACCTCGGTAAGGGCGATTTTTTAGGGACTTTGGCGCTTTTCAAGCGCCTGGGTCAAAATTAAGATCTAAAAATTAGTTTTTAGTAAAAACTTGGCTAAGGGCAGCTTAATTACCCTTAGCTAAGGCCCCCAGAGTCTGGGCTGACTTCTGGACGGCCGAGTTGGCCCCGGTAAGATAGGAGTTATACTGGGCCATGAAATCTTGGACGTAGACCATTTTCTGCTGAGTATCCACGCCCACGGTTTCCAGGTATTGTTCCAACGAATCGATGTTATATTTCCACTGTTCTTCGGTTAAATTAAGATTAGAGGTATCACTTTGATCAGAATAATAATGCTTGATATCATTTTTTTCAAAGAAATCAATCATGGCTTGAGGCATCTTTGAAGTTTTCCCCGTGGCTTTTTGGGCGGTGAGCTGTAAGTCCCGGGCTTCTCGCACCCATTTAGCGATCTCCTTGCTTTTGTCCTGTTCGGCTTTTATGGAGTCCATGTATTTCGAGGCTTTCTCTTTGTTGTCACTGGCCAGCAACATCTGCAAGGCGGCGTACCTAAGCTGGGCGCTACTATTGGCATCAGGCAAGGTGGTGAAATCATAGTTAAAATTAGAGCCTGGTATTGTAGTCATGAAAAGGTACTCCTAAAAATGGCCGCCCCAATGGCCCAGGCTCAGGAAAAATCGATGATTTTTTCATCAATTTAACAGCCGGTTGGGCCTGGAATGATTAAAAGCAAGAAAAACTCAAAAAACCTTAAATCATTCAAACCATCAAAACCTTAAATCATCAAAACCATCAAAACCTCAAATCATTAAAAAATCAATGACTGACCTTTATTTTGGCCAGGCTAAGACCAAGAAAAGCCTTTATTATGAAACGTTCCTAGCCATGTTAGAGATGATATCGTTAAGCTTATTGATGAGGGTGTTGGCCCCGTTAAGGTAGGCGTCGTATTGGCCCATGAAATCCTGGACGTAAACCATTTTTTGCTGGGTATCCTGGCCCAGGGTTTCCAGGTAACTTTCCAGCGATTCGATGTTGTAGGCCCACTAATCATCGGTAAATTTGATACCCTCGGCTGGGGATTTGGTGCCGCCAAAAGCGAAATCAGAATCAGGTTGGCTACTATCGTCAAAGGTTTTTATCTTTTTGGTATCAGCCTGGTTAGAGGAGTCGGAAGTCGGTAGTTTGGCTTTATTGGCCGCGCTGGCCAGGCCGCTTTGGTGATAATGTTTAATGTCAATTTTTTCAAAGTACTCCAGCATTTCGTAAGGCATCTTGACTTGGCCGCCCGAGGATTCGGCTTGAGCCTGTAACTCCTTAGCTTGCTTGATTAAGGCGGCCACCTCCTGGGATTGTTCCCGTTCGGCTTGTATGGAATCTATGAAAGCCATGGCCTCGTTTTTGTTGGCAACGGCCATCTTGAGCTGCATGGCCGCGAACCTAAGCTGAAGGGTTCCGCCGCCACTGGGTATGTTGGATAAGTCTATGGGGGTGTTGGCGTATGGGTTTATATTCATGGCAATAGCCTCGGAAAAATTGATGGGCCAGTCCTGGGCTTAGGCTAGCCGAGCCAGGGCGGCCAGAGTATCGGCCGACTTCTGGATGGCCGAGTTGGCCCCGGAGAGATATGAATTGTACTGGCCCATGAAATCCTGGACGTAGACCATGTTCTGCTGGGTATCGGTACCCAGGGTTTCCATGTAATTTTCCAGTGATTTGATGTTATATTCCCATTGACTTTCATTATAATGTTTGTCATCTGGGTACTTATAGGAGACCTTAAGGCCATTGTCGCTAAAGAATTTATGCATATCATCAGGCATGGTAAAATGTTTGTAGTAGTTTATCGGGGCTTTAACCTTACGGTCCCTAGCGTCTTTGATATAGTCGGCCACCTGTTTGGTTTTTTCTTGTTCGTTTTGAATGGTCGTCAAGACGGTCATGGCTTTTTCTTTGTTGGTTTTGGCCAGTTCCATCTGCAAAACGGCGAATCGCAGCTGGATGCTACCACTGGCCCCCGGTAAGGCGGAAAGATTGGCCAGGCCGTCAGTGGGCTTAACTTCACTCATAACCATGTTCTCCAAAAATTACTAGGGCCGGCCCATCTGAGTCGAGGGGCTAGGGCCAGTGGTCTTAGACTTTGAGGCCGCCGCGGCGGGCGCCGCCGTAGGGCACCTTGGGCGTGGGCGGTTGGTTCTTGGCGGCGGCCACCCGGTCCTGGCCGGCTCGTTGGGCCGCTTGTTGGGCTTGTTCCATAAGTAGCTTGACCTCGGGTGATTCTTTATCAAGATCTAGGCTGCCAAGATCAGCCTCTGTGATACCTATAGCCTTTAGATTTTTTTCAAACTGGTCATTAAGCTGGTCAAACTCACGTTTAAGCCGCTCAAACATGACTTCTTGGGCTTCAAAATCTTCGGGGGTCATGGGCATGGCTTTTCACCTTTCCAGCTGGAGCCCGGCCAGGCGGCCGAGGGGGTGGGGGGAGATGGACTTTGGCCTAAAACAAACCGGCTATCTTTGAAACGAAATGAGCGATCCTTGATACTATAACATAAATTTCCACTAGAACAAAATAATTTCTAATGGCAATGGTAACCAAGACGCTATCAGCCTTGATTGTTAACAAATAGTCAGTGCCCCTTAACTCTACCCTGGGAGCGGCTCCCGAAAGACCATAGTGCAAGCTTCGTGCCAGCTGAGAAAAGCACCATTTGAGGCCAAAACTTAGGCTTTTTGGGCCTTTTGTCCTTTCGGCCCGGGGCGGCCCGGGCTAGTTGGCGCCAACTTTGTTGGCCTTAACTAGCCGTTTTTTTTGACGGCCGCCCGAAAGGACAAAAGGCAGACGTCGTCATAGGGCGGGGCTTGGCCGCGGAAAGACTTGATTTGGGAAATGACCCGATGGTTTAGGGCTTTTGGCCCAGCCAGGGCCGCTTCCAGGGCGACTTGGTTTAACAGATCTTGGCCAAAGAATTGGCCCTCCAGGTCTTGGGCCTCGGTCACCCCGTCGGTGTAAAGCAGGGTAGTCTCCTGGGGACCCAGGGCGTCTTGGAAAGTCTGGTAGTCCAGATCGTCCATGACCCCGACGATGGGGCCGCTTAGGGCGGTTAGGGGCCTAAGACCCGAGGGACCGACGATGAGGGGCTGACAATGGCCGCCATTGGCGTACTCCAATTGGCCGGTGGCCAGATCCAGTAGGCCCAAAAATAAGGTCACGAACATGGAACTGGGGTTATGGGTGGTTAGGTGTTTGTTGACCCGGGTCATGGCCTGACCGGCCGTGAGGCGCCCTTCCATCAGGGCGTCCCTAATCAGGGTTACGGTCATGCTCATAAAAAGGGCCGCCGGAACGCCCTTTCCGGAGACGTCGCCGATGATTAAGGCGGCTCGGCCGTCGGCGGCCGTAAAGCAGTCAAAGAGATCGCCCCCGACTTCCTTGGCCGGCTCCAAGACAAAGGCCAGGTCCAGGTCTTCGATGGGGCTTTTTTCGCTAGCCGTGGGCAAAATACCCATCTGGATGCTCCTGGCCGCGGCCAGTTCGCCGTCCAGCCTTTCCCGGGCTTTGTTGGCTGAAAGCAAATCCTTAACGTTTTTGACAATGGTTTGGCCCATCAAATCAAAGGAGTGGGCCAACAGGCCAATCTCTTCGCTGGGCCTTTTGGGCGGCCCCTGGCCCGGGGCCTGGTCCGGCTCGGGGGCGGAAAAAAAAGCCTCGGCCTCGGGCGAAGAAAAGTCCAAACCGGCCGCCTGGTCGGCCCGCTGGGCCAGGGCGGCGATGGGTTTGGAGAGCCGGCGGCCAAAGGCGGCTGAAAGGCAATAGGCGGCCGCCGCTCCCAACAGGGCGAAGATGGCCAGCCGGGTGGCTAGGCGCCTAACCGGATTGGTCACGATGGACTGGGGCACGAACAGGGCGAAATACCAGTTAAGGGGCCGAAAATGCTCCAAACGCACCAGGATGGTTTCGGCCTGGACTATTCCGGCCTGGGCCGGGGCGTCGATGGTAAACTCCAAGTGACCGGCTTGGGCGGCCAGGGCCAACTGCTCGGGGCTTAAGGGCTCAAGATTGGGCACCTGACCGATGGAAGTCAGAACTTCCCGGTCGGAATCGATCAGGGCGGCCGAGGCCCCCGGGGGCAGGGCCACTTCGGACAGGCGATCGGACAATTGCCGAACTATGCTCGAGGCGCTGACCTCGCTTAGGCTCCTGACGTCGGAGAGGTTGGACAGGCTGACCACGAAGGTGTCCAGATAAGGTTCCGGCCTCAGAAGGGCCAAGAGATTGACCCGGCCCTCGCCGTTTTTGGCTTGGCCGCCCTCGATGACCACGACCTCGCCGTCCGGGGGGACGTTACCGGCTTGCATTTTTTCAATCAGGCTATGACCGGTTTTGACGGTGGGCCAGCGTAAAAAGGCCAGCTCATCGGTCTCCCAGGGTTCCATCAAGCCCCCGATTAGGGTGCCGCGTTTATCGACCCGAATCATGGTAATGCCCAAGTTTTCCCACTGGGAGAGCTGACCATACAAGACCCGGTTTGAGATATGTAAGGGCACCCGGGCCAAATCGACCGAGAGTTTTTGGGTCAAAACGTTGGCGTTTCTCAGTCGATCCTTGTGGGCCCCGACGGCCTGAACCTGCTCGGAGACGTAACTTAAATAGCCTTCCTGCAAAACGTTTATGGCCATGTTGCCAATTAGGCCAAACTCGGACTTGGCTTCGTTTAAGGCGCTGTCCGAGGACCTTTTCAGGGAATAGGCGGCAAAAGGCCCCAGGGCCAAGACCACGGCCAACAAAACCAGGAGATTTAATTTCGAGTTAATCCTCATGGCTTAAGGCCCCTGGCCAAGCCCGGGCCAATCTTGGCCAGGCGTTTTCTCAAACCCTCCCGGGAAAAGCCCAGTTCCAAGGCGGCTTTGGTTTTGTTGCCCTGGTTTCGGGCCAGGGCCTCGATGACGGCCAGATCGGACAGGGTCCTTAACAACCGTCCCCGGCCCGAGGGCCTCGGCTC
>JAITJP010000441.1 GCA_031278835.1 Deltaproteobacteria bacterium | reverse complement strand
CGAAGTCTACGCCAGCTTTTTTACCAAAGATTTTCCGGCCCGAAGCACGGACCAGGTGGCCGCCCTGCCCAGGGGCGCCCAGATCGAGAGCGAGGCCGTGGCGGAGCTCGAGATTGACTTTAAGCGCCTATCATTGGGGCCATGGCCAATGCGCCAAATCAGGCCTTGGGCCTGATTTGGCCGATGGCCTAAAAGCCTTAGCCGAGCTTGAAAACCAGGCTTTGGCTTTGATTTGGTTAAAGCCCCAAGATCTTTACGCCCTGCCCCTTTCCCACGGCCGCCCCCTAGAGCCCCTAGTCGAGTCCATCAAAAGCCTGGGCTTACTAAGGCCCCTTTGGGTGGCCCAAGACCAAAACCATAAAGCCGTCATTGTCTCCGGCTCCCGCCGGCTTGAGGCCCTAAAACTTCTCAAAGTCACCTCCATCCCTTGTCAAGTGCCTTTTTCTCTGGGCCCGGCCCCAAGCTCCACTCAATTACTCCTAGCGGCCATTACCGACAATTTGGAGCGCGGTTTTAACCTGGCCGAACTTACCCTGGTCTGGAACCTGGCCAAAAAAGAAGCGCCCCAAGAGGCCTGGCCAAGCATCGCCGGTCTACTGGGCTTTAAGCCCCAAAGCCAGACCCTTTTGGGCCTAGAGCAGGCCGCCCTCTTACCCCGACAGGCTTTGGATTTAATGGCCAAGGGGGCCTTTGACCCAGAAAACGCCTTGGCTTTAGCCGCCTGGCCCGGTTTTCTCCAAGAAAAAATTTTAGAATTAATCTCGCGACTAGGACCCAGTAAACAAAACCGCCGCCTTTGGCTAGACTGGCTAAGCGATCTTAGAGACTCCCAGGGCGACCAATTTTTGAATCAAACCCTAAACTCCAGCCAGCTCACCGCCCTGTCCGGGCCCCAGGCCGAAAAAAAGGCCCGCGACTACCTGCGCTGCCTGCGCTTTCCCTACCTAAGCCAGCTTACCCAACTAAGAAAAAACTCACTAAAAGCCCTGGCCCTGCCTGAAAATTTTAAACTGGAACTTGACCAAGATTTTGAGGACGTCTTAACCACCATAAAACTGACCTTCTCCGACGCCCAAGAACTAAAGGCCCTGGCCACTTTGGCTCTAAAACTCTCCGAGGGCCAATGCCTCGAAAACCTCTGGGCCCTTAAGGATGGCCCCTGGTGACCGAGACTAACTTTTTGGTCGAAGACGAGTTTATGGACCTGCCCCTGGATGGTCAAAAAAAACCAAGCCCCCCCATCTCGGCCGCCGATTACCGCCTGCTTAAACCCGGCCCCATCCACGTCACCAGACACCTGGGTTCTTTCCTAAGGCCCTGCCCGGCCACCCCCCGCTACAATTGCTGCGGCCTAAATATCATCCACCTTGGCCAGGGTTGCGACATAAACTGTTCCTATTGCATCCTCTCGGCCTACTTAAAAACCAGCGCCATTATTTTTTTTGGCAACAGCCTGACCGATGGGCTAAAGGAACTTTCCGCCCACCTGGCTGGCCAATTACCAATTGGCCAATCCAGCGCCGGCCCAATAGCCCATCCCGCCGAGCTCCGCTCCCACCGCTATTGCACCGGTGAGTTTACCGATAGCCTGCTTTGGGATCAACCAACCAAAATTTCCCAAAAATTAATCGAACTGTTTGCCTCCAAGCCGCCCTTTACCTTGGAACTTAAAACCAAAACCGATCGGGTCAATCATCTCCTGGATCTAGATCACTTGGGCCGGACGGTTATTTCCTTTTCCGTCAACGCTCCCGAGATCTGCGCCCACCTCGAACCCGGGGCCGCCCCTTTAATTAGCCGCCTTAAGGCCGCCGCCCTGGCCCTTCAAAAAGGCTACCCCATTGGCCTGCACTTTGACCCCATAATTTTTTTCCCAGGCTGGGAAAAGGGCTACGCCCAAACGATTAAGTTAATCTCGGAGAGAATCCCGGCCCAAGCCCTGGCCTTCGTTTCCATGGGCTGCTTTAGATACCTGCCGGAACTTAAGCCCATCATGAAAAAAACCCGGCCCAGTAGCCTATTTGAAACCGAATTTGTCCGAGGAGGTGACGGCAAAATGCGTTACCCCAGGCCCAGAAGGCGCCTTATGTACAAAACTCTCCTTAATCATCTCCTGCCCATTACCGGCCCCGATACGAAAATTTATCTCTGCATGGAAAGCGGCCGGGTTTGGCGGGAAACTTTTGGCTTTGATCCCAAAACCGCCGGCCTTACTCAAATGTTTAGACAACCCTAGGCCAAGCCCCCAACCGCCCAATGGCCAGATGGCCAGATGGCCCAACCGCCAAATGGCCCGATGGCCCAACCACCCAATGCCCCACCATTTTATACTTAAACACTCAAACAAAAAAACAAAAACTTACCCACCAAAGGCTTACCAGCCATTCACTTCTCAGCTCCACCCCCCAAAAAAAATCGATTTACGGGCGACTATTTTTGTGGCCCACAATCAAAAGCTCGGTGATGGCCCCGCGGCCAGTGGCCACGGAATTAATGACCCGCACGGCCTTAATTCTTTCAATGGTGTGCTTAAAATATAGCTTGTCAAAGAAATCGTTTTGGGGATCGGTGTTTTTTGGATCAGAATTACTGACCAAAACGTAGGCGCCTTTTTCCACGATGGTATCGACGAATCTGGCCAGTTCGGCCTGCTGTAAGTCGCCAAAGGCGTTTTTGGAATAGGAAGTGAAGCTTGAAGTGGCCGAGAGGGGACGATAGGGAGGATCGACGTAAACGAAACAATTGGAATTTATGAAATCCAAGGACTGACTGTACTCAGCCTGGGTTATGGTAACCCCGGCCAGGGCCTTACTTACGGCTGTCAGGTTACGATAGTCACAGATGTTGGGGTTTTTATAACTGCCCATGGGGACGTTAAAATTACCCTCGGAGTTAACCCGGTAAAGACCGTTAAAACAGGTGTGGTTGAGAAAAATAAAAAGCGCGGCCAGCTCGGTATCCAGGATCGACTCCTTTTTGAGGCGATTGAATCTAGTCCGGGCCTCAAAATAAAAATCTTTTCTCACCAAAGCCTTGGCGGGCAAATATTTTTCTTCAATTTTAGCCAGAGTTTTAATGACTTCATCAACTCGATCCCTGACCATTTCGTAACAAGTGATCAGCTCGCGGTTGGTGTCGCCGATGTAAATTTCCCTAAGATGGTATCGGCTAAGGACGTCAAAAAGCACGGCCCCGCTGCCAACGAAGGGTTCGGCGTAGCGATCGAGCTTACGACCCAGGCCATCTGGGTATCTGGCCCTGATCTGGTCGAGTATCTGGGTTTTTCCGCCAGCCCATTTTAAAAAAGGTTTGGCCACGGGTTGGGTTTTTTGGCAAATAAAATCTTCGGTCAGCGGTCTGGTTGATGATGAGGGAATCCGCCAGTGGCCTTTGGACAATTCCGCGCCCGGTACCATCTGGCGCGAACACCAGGCGACCACCTGCTCCCTGGTGGTCTTCCATTCAACGGCGGCTCTAGTCTCATCAAAATAATCCATGTGGCGGAAACCTTAATTCAAATTTACCCAACAAAAAACCCA
Source organism: Deltaproteobacteria bacterium (assembly GCA_031278835.1). Taxonomy (GTDB): domain Bacteria; phylum Desulfobacterota; class Desulfarculia; order Adiutricales; family Adiutricaceae; genus JAIRNQ01. The sequence continues at coordinate 2,170 of JAITJP010000441.1, read as the reverse complement.
AGCCCAGATACGAGGCCAGCTTTTATGCCCTTGGTATTTGGGGCGGCTCTCAAAAGGCTAGCGGCCGGGGAGATTAATTCGGTCTAGAATTCAATTTGGAGGGATATTAATTCGCTAAAATAATGGACAAAGCAATACCTAATACGGATTTGGTCTTATAAGGGGTTATTACTTCGCAAGTGCTGCCCTCATAGAAGACTGCTTATAATACCACTATTTACCCCCACCTTTGCAACAACTAAAATCGCGCTTTGCAACGAGCCTAAATCGATGCCCCAATTGACGCGCCTTTAAATGGTTAATCAGATGATCAAAAAATTTTTTATATATTATGATAGCTCAAATTTTCAGAAAAGTAAATACGTAAAAAAAATAACTTTTTCCCTTTATTTAAGACTATTTATGATTAAATTTGACCTTTTTTTAAACTGCCTTTAATAATTTGTAATTATTTCAATGATTAATAGAGCAATCAATCTCTGGTCAGGGCCTAAAAATATCCTTAATTGAGTGCCAAATTTTTTAACTTATTTTAGCTTTTTTAGTTACTTATACCATGGCCTCAACTTACCAAACAAAATTACCGAAAATCCGCCCGCGAAATTCCTTCGGCCCGGTCCCATTAAATCAGCCCCCCAAAAACCCCAAAATCTTGACTATTTTTATAAACCAAGTTTTTTTATTTAACCTTGACCAAGCCAATTAGGTCAAAATTAACAGTAATTAAATTTTAATAAAATGTGTTTTTAAGTAAAAAACTAAGCCAAATTTTTTCACAGCTAAAAAAGCCAAAATAATCACCCTAAACTCAAAAACCAAAGGCCCGGGCCTTTATCTTGTCCGCCTGGAGCCCTCACTCTCCATCCTTTGTTGTCTAAAATCACAAAAAATATAATATAAATTTGATTTGAATCTCTATTATCGCATATTTTATTGTTATAAAACCAATAAAAATTCTCCATCCCAAAAAACACTTTTTAAAATTCCCGACTAAGCATTTGAAATTGGGACTAAAATTTCTCCCTCGACCTGAGCCCTTTACCATGGCCAAAAAACCGAATCATTTAATTTTTCCTTAAAATTTCTAAGCTTTTACCTAATAAGCCACCGGCCATATTTTGGCCCTGGCCCCTAGAAATCTCCAGTTCTGGGCTGACTGGGTCAAGGGCCAGCTCCAAGCCCTAAGCTTTCCGCCAGGGACTTTTTAGTTCATGACGACCAAAGGGCCGACTCGAAAGACACCTTGAATTGATTTTATTCGAATGGTTAATTTTAGACTTGACGAGATCGGTTTGGTTCGCTTATAATGATTTTGGAAGATAACTGTGAAGGGTTAGCGTACGGGGCGTTTCGTTTATCGAAGCGCCCCGTATTTTTTTTATCATCTGGCTTAGCCGTTTTGCGGCATAACCCTTAAGCCCATAACCCAACAAAACCGTAAAAACCATTAAGCCGAAGCAAAGCTCCCGACAGCCACAAGCCAGAGGCCCAAGGCCTGATTTGACTTTTTCTCGGCTAAAGGCCAAAAATTTTACCTTGACACCCGCCTTTTAGTTTGTTATAAATAAATCAGGTTTAAGTTATATTAACTCCTTTTAAGGGGCGTCTAGTTTACTAGACGCCTTTTTTTTATTGGCCTTTGCTTTAAAGCCGCTTGGAACTCTGGCCTTTATAGAAATGCCTTTCAAATTTTATGGCCCAATCAGCCCGCCCGGCCTAATCAACTTCTCCAAAAAGCCGCTCCAAAAGCCCAGCCTGAAATTTTCAGCCCCTAAAGCTGAAATACTGAAATTTATCCTTGACAAGAATAGTTTGGTTTGATATAAAACCACCAAGGTTAATTTCAAAAGCTCCTATTTGGTAAAGTTGATTGTTAGAGTGAGGGCGCCAAGGCACTAGGCGCCCTTTTTATTTACCTTTGGCTTAAAGCCGCTTGGCCCTCTGGCCCTTAAAAAAATTTCTGTTCAAAGATTAAAAACCAATCAGCCAGGCCAACCTGGACATACCCAGAAAAAAACCGCCCCAAAAGCCCGCCCCATGAAATTTTCGCCCCCTAAAGCTAAAATTTGGCCTTGACAAGAATTTTTTGATTTGATATAAAACCACCAAGGTTAATTTCAAAATCTCCTATTTGGTAAAGTTGATTGTTAGAGTGAGGGCGCCAAGGCAC
>JAITJP010000428.1 GCA_031278835.1 Deltaproteobacteria bacterium | reverse complement strand
ACTTTGGGCAGCATTAAAACTTTTCTGGGCTCGATTGGCTCCAAACTGGCCACCACCGCCTGGCCCGGGGCCAAAATCCCCTCTGGGTTTATGAATTTGGCCTTAAATCGCACCGTGTCGGTTTGGCGGTCAACCTGGGGGGAAACGTAGCTAAACTCACCGGCATGCTCATAAAGGCTGCCGTTATCCAAAATAAGCTTCGGCCTGACGTTGGAGATCTGGCTTCCGGGCAGCCCGCTCCTAATGTCCCCTAACCTAACCCCGGACATGACTTTATCGGAGAGCCCAAAGGAAACTTCCACCGGATCCGCGGCCACCACCGTGGCCAAAGCGGCGCTCTCCGGGCCCACCAAACTGCCCACCGAAAAAGGCGTGTCGCTAATGAGGCCGTCAAAGGGGGCCTTAATGGTGGTGTAGTCCAAATTAAGTTTGGCTTGGGACAAACGGGCCCTGGCCGCCTGAAGCGTGGCCGAGGCCACGTCCAAGGAAGCTTGAGCGTTATCCAAATCGCTTTTAGGAGCGCTGCGCTTGGCAAAGAGATCGTTTACCCTGGTAAAGTCAACGGTGGCTTTGTCCATCTGGGCCTGGGCCGAGGTGACGTCGGCGATGGCCGAAGTTACCGCCGCTTGGTATTGATCGGGTTCTATCCTAAAAAGGACTTGCCCGGCCTTGACCGAACCGCCTTCCTCGAAATACTTGCCAATCAAAAACCCGCTGACCCTGGCCCGCAAATCAACGCTCTCATTGGCCTCGACCAAGGCCACGGCCTTTAAGGTTGACAAGGCCGGAACTGATTTAATCTCAGCCACTCGCACCCTTTGGGGTGGGGGAATAATTTGAGGGTTGGTCCTTAATAAGCCAATTCCGATGACCGCCGCCGCCAGGCCCACGATTATCACTGGTATCAAGACAAAAATCCATTTTTTTATCATCGTACTAGCAGACATTGGTCCTCCAAAGTCGATAAATAATGTAAAATATGAAATTATATTTATATACTCAAAACTTTAAAATTGGCTTATAGAAAATTTTCGCCTTTTTTTCCAAAGAAAAAAAGACAAAAAAAAACCCTGGCTTTTTTAACAATGGCGCCCCACTTGACGCCGCCAATACCCAGACTATCACCCCAAAACGATCTTAAAAAAAAGGCCCCAAAAAGGCCATCTGGCCAAAATTCTTTTTCAAAAGCGAGCCAAATTAATCTAAACAAAAAATCAAGTTAAGCCAAATTTGGCCCAAGCTTCAAAGACACACCCAAGGATTCTACCAGATATTTATTTGATATCAACTGAAATTGTTGGCTTTATTTTAAGCCTCCCCGAAATCAAGCCCCCCAAATCCCCCAATCTAAAGGCACTTTAACAAAGGTCCTTTTGACCTTTCAAAACTCTCCTAAACGACTAATCTTTCTTATCCTGAGCCAATTAAAAAATAGCCCCTTAGTAAAAAAATACCTAAACTTATACTTCAAATTATCTCTTTTGGCTGGTTTTAAGCGCAGATCGGGGCCTAGGGTTCTGGAGACTGTCCAGGACCCATAGCCCCTTTCGCTGTTGCCAGAGGCATCACCCGGCTTTCCCCACCTAAGCGACTAACTGGCCTTTTCGCCTTTGAGCCTTTGGAGATCGAAAGATGACTCGCTCTGACTCCAAAGACTTGCCAACGGCAAAAGGTCCATAATTAGACGCCCAAATAAAGCCAGGTGATCCTCTTAAGATTGTTGACGAAACAAATCGAATATTATTGCCCCCATAAAAAAAAATATTTTATCCCAAAACTTTTCCCAGCCTACTTTTCCAAAAACTAAATTTACCCTGCCCATGGGTAATAAAATTTCTTCCTCAAGAGCCATTCTATTTAGACAAAAAAAAATCACCCCAAAAAAAATCCAAGGCCCCCAAGCATTTTCATGGGGCAAATTTCCCTAAGGGCCGGGCGGCCGGCTCCTGGCCCAAATATTAGAGTTAATTTTCTTTTGAGTATTTTGGCCCCCTCCGGCCTGGCCAAAATAAATCTTGCCGTGATCTCACAAATCTATTATAATTGTTAAGAGTTTTGCTAATGATTGGCCAAGTTTTCTTTTTTGCCGATTCTCCTTGGTTAGGTTAGTTCCTTTTACATGATTGTATTTTCAATAATCAAAAGCCAGTCACGAAAATGGAAGCGGACCTTAATAGAAAATGACCATCTGTAGAAAAGAATTTAATAGATTATTTTATTCACTTTAAACCGAATGATTTTGAACTAACGCTAATATCTAAACTATCTCTTAGCCAATAGATTAAAGTCAAACTAAGCCAAAATATTTCTTGAAACCAAGTTTGGGCCAAGGCCAGGCTTGGCCCGGGCGCCCGAGACTTTTCGCCTAGATCGAGGGCCCTCAAAACTTGGCCTTTAAAGGGCCGCCAGGGGGCCTCAGAGCCCCGGGCACCCCGGCTAAGGCATTGGAGGCCCGATTGGCCCGGCCAGAGCGCCAGGGGGCTATTTGGGCCCTTTAGCCGGCCCTTGGCTAGAGGCTGGTAATCTTTACGTTTTTTCGCAAGTCCTTGTTTCCCTTAATCTTTGGTAAGCCGCTTCGCTTTGGAGGCGGAAATTTCTTTTTATTGAGTTTTTTTGATGTTTGATTTTGCTTTTCTAGCTGGGCCCTTTCAATTTAGCCACTTGGCCAGGCCCCAAAAATCCTTTGGCCCTTTCCAGCCCCTTTGGGCCCTTTCCCTGGTCTTGGCCCTGACTTGGGCTTTTAGCCTGGTTTTTCCAAGCCGGCTAACGGCCCAATCGCTGACCCTGGACCGCTCGCCTTTTTTGGCCAAAAACCATGATTTTGAGGCTTCCTTTCTTTACCCAGGCCTGGTCTTGGTTCCAGACGATCCGGCCGAGCTGGAAATTTTTATCGCCAATCGGGGCCTTTCCGGGGACACCTTTTTAGTCGAGGTCACCCAGGCCCCCCAAGATTGGAGTACCGAGCTTAGAAGGTTCAATACGGTCATCACTGGGCTTTTTTTAAGCGGCGAGGAATCGGTCTCGCTGACCCTGGCCGCCAGCCCACCCGGGGGTCAGGAGGCCTTGTTACCCGAGGGTGACCATAAATTTGGCGTTAAAATCACTTCCCTAAGTGGCGGAAAATCGATTGAAAGCCACATGATCCTAAGCGTGGCCGGCTCCAAGCTTGGCCGCGAGGCCTTAACCATCAGCACTTCCTATCCGGAGATTGGCGGCCCCAGTGACGGAAAATTCGCTTTTTCCATGGATATTAGGAATAATAGCCCCGAAGACGCCCTGGTCAACCTTTTGGCCGAGGTGCCCCAAGACTGGGAATACTCCTTTAAACCGGGTTATGAAGACAAACAAATATCCTCCATCCAAGTGCCCAAAGGACAAAACAGAACCGTCACCTTGGATCTGAGCCCGGCTTACCAAGCCCCGGTGGGCTCATATAAAGTTAAGGTCAAAGCCGAACAGCCCAAGGGCACGGCCGAAACCGATCTGACCATTAACCTAACCGGCACCTACAAAATCCGAGTGGTTTCCTCCAATGAGCTCCTTTCGACCACGGCCGAAGTGGGCCAAAGCCTCACCCTGACCTTGTTTCTAATAAACGAAGGCTCGGCCCCCCAAAGAGAGGTTTCCTTTCTGGCCATTAAACCCGACAACTGGCAAGTGGAATTTGAACCGCAAACCATTCAAAACCTCCTGCCCAATTCCACGCCCGTCCAAGTCGACCTGACCATCACCTCGGCCCCCAACGCCCTGGTCGGGGACTATGGCCTAGGCCTAAGCGTTCAAGGGGAAAAGGCCCAAGCGGCCCTGGATTTTCGGGTCACCCTTAAGGCCGGTTCGGCCTGGACTTGGCTGGGGGCCATCTTAATCGTCGCCGCCGTGGCCGGTCTGTCTTTGGCTTTTCTCAGATTGGGTCGGCGCTAAACATCATCCGCTCTGTCTTTGACTTTTCTGAGATTGGCTCGACGCTAAACATCATCCGGTCTGTCTTTGACTTTTCTGAGATTGGCTTGGCGTAAAACATCATCCACTTTGTCTTTGCCTTTTCTGAGATTGGCTCAACGCTAAACATCATCCGCTCTGTCTTTGACTTTTCTGAGATTGGCTCGACGCTAAACATCAACCGGTCTGTCTTTGACTTTTCTAAGATTG
>JAITJP010000353.1 GCA_031278835.1 Deltaproteobacteria bacterium | reverse complement strand
CCCGCCAATGGCTGGCCAAAATTAAAAAAAAATATGGTTTTTCTTGGCAAGCTTTGAGTTAACCAAGGCCGGGTCAGAAAAGGGGGGCCCGGGGCTTGGGGCAAAATGAGAATTTTTTTTAATGGTGGGCATTTTTTTTTATCGCCACCAGGTTAATAACTTTGCCGGCCAGCCCAGCCCGTAGGGCTTGGATGGAAGGTAAAGTTACGGAAAAGGGAAAAAGGCAGCTTGAGTTCCTACGTTTATGTCACAAAAGTGGTGAGTGGAGCCCTTAGGGATGGGAGCTCGGTGGGAGTAAGAGCTTGAATAGTTTGGAGATTTTTAGCAAATGGTCGGTTGCGCATATTTGTTGCAATAGGGCCAATCACAATATTTTCCTTCTTGTCTAAAGGAGACCTCATGTCAGCCCCCAACCCTAGAAACGCGGTCAGAGCCAGTTTGGCCATTAGTCCACCGGTCCTGCCCGAATCGGAAAAATTACCTCCCACCGAGCTATTTGGACGGGATATTTTTAGCCTCAAGTTGATGCGAGAGAGACTGCCCAAAACGGTTTACGAAAGGCTCATGGCCACGATTGAAAGCGACGTGCCCATTAGCTTGGCCGACGCGGACGTCATCGCCAGCGCCATGAAAGACTGGGCCATTGAAAGGGGGGCCACCCATTTCACCCACTGGTTCCAGCCGCTGACCGGGGTCACCGCCGAAAAGCATGACGCTTTTTTGACCCCCAGCCATTCGGGCGAGATTATCAACGAGTTTAGCGGCAAGATGCTCATTAAGGGCGAACCGGACGCCAGCTCCTTTCCCTCGGGCGGCATTAGATCCACCTTTGAGGCCAGGGGTTACACGGCTTGGGATCCGACCAGCCCGGCCTTTTTGCTAAAAAGCGGCGGCCGCTACACTTTGTACGTACCGACCATCTTTTTGTCCCACACCGGAGAGGCCTTAGACGCCAAGACGCCTTTGTTAAGATCTCAGGAAGCCGTTTCCAATCAGGCCATTAGGATCTTGCGCTTTTTCGGAAACGATCGGGTGACCAGGGTCAGGGCCATGGTCGGGCCGGAGCAAGAGTATTTCTTGATCGACCGCCGGCTTTATAGTTTAAGGCCGGATCTGATCATGAGCGGCCGGACCCTTTTTGGCGCCCCGGCCCCCAAAGGCCAGGAGCTGGAAGACCACTATTTTGGGGCCATCAGTCCCAAGATCTTGGCCTTCATGAACGAAGTGGAAAACCGCCTGTGGGCCTTGGCCATTCCGGCGAGAACCCGTCACAACGAGGTGGCCCCGGCTCAGTTTGAGTTGGCCCCGCTTTATGAGCAAATAAACTTGGCCGTTGACCACAACATGTTGCTTTTGAAGATTTTGAGGGAAACGGCCAACGAGTTTGGCTTGGCCTGTTTGCTTCACGAAAAGCCCTTTGCCGGGGTTAATGGATCAGGCAAGCACAATAACTGGTCGCTTTGCGATTCCGAGGGCAAAAACCTCATGGATCCTGGGCCGACCCCATGGAAGAACTCCCAGTTCATGGTCTTTTTGGCCGCCGTTTTGAGGGCCGTCCACAAGTACGGCATTCCCCTAAGAATTGGCGTGACCGGGGCCGGAAACGACCATAGGTTGGGGGCCAACGAGGCCCCCCCGGCCAACTTGACGGTCTTTTTGGGTGAGCAGTTCACCGACGTCATCAAGGCCTACTGCGAAGGCAAAAGCGACGCCGAGACTTGGCGGGGCGGGGCCATGACCCCGGGCATCTCGGCCTTGGCCCCCTTGGCCCGGGACATCACCGACCGTAACCGGACCAGCCCCTTTGCCTTTACCGGCAATAAGTTTGAGTTTAGGGCCGTGGGCTCGTCCCAGTCCATCGCCCTACCCAACATCACCTTAAACGCCTCGGTGGCCTGCGCCTTGGATGACATCGCCACTGAACTGGAAAAGATCGGTAACTCCGATCCCGACCAGGCCGCCCGGACCGTCTTAACCAAGCTCTTTGAGGAGCATCTGCCCATTGTTTTTAACGACAACAACTACACCAAGGAGTGGGAGATCGAGGCCGAGAAAAGGGGCCTGCCTAACCTCAAAGACAGCGTCACGGCCATTGGTTACATCACCTCGCCCGAGGTCAAGGAAGTCTTTTCTCGCCACGGCATCTTAAACGAAAGGGAACTGGAGGCTCGTCAGGAAGTTCTCTTGGAAAACTACGTTAAGGTGGTGCACGTCGAGACCAAGCTGGTCCAGACCATGGGCCGGGCCACCATCTTGCCGGTAGCCTTAAAGGCCTTGGGCGAGGCGGCTAAGCTGGCCGGATTGCCCCAAGTCGAGGGCGGCTCGGTTCACCCCGGACAGGCCATTTACGATAACCTTTACAAGCACGCTTCCAAGCTAACCGAGTTACTCGACAAACTCGACGCCACCCACGTTAAGCTGGACGCCATCGAGGGCTTTTCGCTTAAGGCCGCCGCGGCCAGGGATGAACTCATTCCACTGCTTTCCGAGATCCGCTCCCACGTGGACGCCTTGGAACTGATGATCAATGATTCCGATTGGCCCTTACCCAAGTATGGAGAGCTCCTTTGGCAGTAAGCTAAGTCTCCCATAGGATAATCTCTCGATAAGGGCGACCCAGGGTCGCCCTTATCGTCTGGGAAAATGGTCAGCCGCGGCTCGAGGGCTTTTCCCTTTGGGCGCGGCCTTGACGTCTTTGGCCTAATTTAGACCAATTAAGGGCCGCCCCTGGCCAGGGTTTTATGGTAGAATAAAACGCTGCCCAGTCGACCCAAGTGCCTAACTTGGGAGTGGTCAAAAAGCGCGTTTGGGCGCCGCTTGATGGCTTCTAGGTTAGTGAGATTTTGGCCCGTTTTTCCTAGAATTTTTGGAAAACGGACCAGAGGGATTTTTGTCCCCTGAAGACAGGACTATCGCTCGTATTTGGGCCAGTTTTTTAATGCCCAAACAAAAATTTTAACCCCATGGCCTGGCCGCTGGTCAGGTCCGGGGGCTTGACCAGAGAAAAAAATGGAAAAAATAGGCTTATACGATCCAGCCAATGAACACGACGCCTGCGGCGTGGGTTTCGTGGTCAGGCTGGATGGACAATCAAATTACGAAGTGGTCAATCTCAGTTTACGGCTGGTGGTTAACATGACCCATCGAGGGGCGGCCGGGGCCGACGCCGATTCGGGTGACGGGGCCGGCATTTTGATTAAAATACCCGACCCTTTTTTTAGAAAATTCTTTGGTCCGGATCTGCCCGAGGCCGGTCGGTGGGGCCTGGGCACGGTCTTTTTGCCCACCGAGCTTAGAGCCTCCAGTAGGTGTCGGGAGATGGTGGAAAACCAGGCCGAGGCCTTGGGCTGGCGGGTGGCCGGCTGGCGAGAGGTGCCCATTGAGCCCTCGGCCTTGGGTAAGTTGGCCGCCCAAACTAGGCCGGGCATTTGGCAATTCGCCGTGGTCAGTACGCCCAAGCCCCGGGAAGACCAAGAAGTTTTGGAGCGAAGGCTCTACGTTCTTAGGAAGTGTTTGGAAAAAAAGGCCCTAAGCGTGGGGCTTAGCCAAGACCAGTTTTATATACCCAGTTTGTCTTGCCGAACCGTGGTTTATAAGGGCATGATGATGGCCTCGCAGGTGGCCCGCTTTTATCCGGATCTGCTTAACGAAGAACTGGTCAGTCCCTTGGCCGTGGTGCACCAGCGTTACAGCACCAACACCTTTCCCTCCTGGAGGTTAGCCCAGCCCTTTAGGGAACTGGCCCACAATGGCGAGATCAACACCATTAAAGGCAACCGGGCCTGGCTTGAGGCCAGGGAACCCAATATCAGCTCGCCTTTGTTTGGCCATGACATAAAAAAACTCTTTCCCTTAATTGAGCCCAATTCTTCGGACTCGGCCAGCTTGGATAATGGCTTGGAATTTTTAAGGCGAGGCGGCCGGAGTTTGGAACACGCCCTAACCATGCTGATCCCTCAGGCCTGGGGCCAAAAATATCCCATGAGTTTAAATTTAAGGGGCTTTTTTGAGTACCATGCCGGACTGATGGAGCCCTGGGATGGCCCGGCCGCCGTGGTGGTCTCGGACGGGCTATCGGTGGCCGCCGCCTTGGATAGAAACGGCTTAAGGCCGGCCCGCTATAGTTTGGCCGATAACGGACTTTTGGTTTTCGCCTCGGAATCCGGGGCCCTGGAACTGGAAAATAACCGGGTCATCGATAAGGGCTCTTTACGGCCCGGCCAGATGATCTTGGCCGAGGTGGGCTCGGGCCGGTTATTAAAAAACGCCGAAGTCAAAAGCATTTTGGCTCGACAGCGTCCCTACCGACGCTGGGTTTCCGAAAACCGCATTGACATCCCCGGCTTTTTTACCATGCCCACCAGATTCACCAAAAGCCTCGACGATCTCCCCTTCAGACAAAGCCTCTTTGGTTACAATCGAGACGACACCGAAATAATCTTAACTCCCATGGCCTCGACCGGGGCCGAGCCCAATGGTTCCATGGGGGCGGACATACCCTTGGCCGTCTTGGACCAAAAGCCCCAGTCGCTTTTTTCTTTTTTTAGGCAACAATTCGCCCAAATCACCAATCCGCCCATAGATCCCATCAGGGAAGAACTGGTCATGAGCCTAATGACCTTTATTGGCTATGACCCCAATATTTTAAGCGAAGAACCCAGGCAAGCCCGACTGGTCAAACTGGCCTATCCCTTTTTGAGTAATGACGATCTGGGCCGGCTTAAGGATCTAAAATACGAAGACTTTCATAGCGTCACCATTGATTCGGTCTTTCCCAGGCCAGAAAAAGGGGCCGTGGTGGGCTCCACCTTGGCCCAGGCCCTTAACCGGCTTGAAGCCGAGGCCGAGACGGCCGCCCAGGGCGGCACCCACATCATCATCGTCTCGGATAAAAAAGCCGGCTCTTGGTCCAAGAACCAGGGGGCCGACCTTCCGGCTTATTTGCCCATTCCCTCGCTTTTGGCCGTGGCCGCCGTTAACCGCAAGTTGGTTGAGATTGGCAAAAGGGTCTCCATTGGCGTGGTTTGCCAAGCCGGGGACGCCTTGGAAGTCAGCCACATGGCCATGCTTTTGAGTTTGGGGGCCTCGGCCATTAACCCTTGGTTGGCCTTTGAGACGGTGGCCGATCTGGCCTCGCGGGGCCATTTAAGCGCGGTTATGAGCGCCACCACGGCCGTGGAAAATTACGTTTTGGCCTTACGTAAGGGTTTATTGAAGATCATGAGTAAGATGGGCATCTCCACCCTTCGAGGCTACCGCGGGGCCCAGATCTTTGAGGCCGTGGGCCTGGGTCCGGACTTAATGGAAAAATATTTTCCCGGTATCCCCTCCATGATCGGGGGCTTGGGTCTTGGTCATCTGGAGGCCGGGGCCGTCCAAAGGGCCCAAAAGGCCGAGGAGTTTTTACCCATAAATGACGACCGCGGACCCAAGATTTTGCCCATGGGCGGCACTTACCGTTTTAGGCAGGGCGGGCAAGCCCATCTCTGGACGGCCCAAAGCGTCACCACCCTGCGGCAGGCCGTGGTTAGCGGAGATTATGAGACCTATCGCCGCTACGCGGCCCTGATTAACGATCAATCCCAAAAAGCCTTTACCCTTAGGGGTCAGCTGGAATTTAAGCCCGGTCCGCCCCTAGCCCTAGACCAGGTGGAACCGGTTTCCGAGATCGTCAAACGCTTTTGCACCGGGGCCATGAGTTTTGGCTCCCTAAGTAAGGAAGCCCACGAGACCATGGCCTTGGCCATGAATAATCTGGGGGCCAGGAGTAACTGCGGCGAAGGCGGCGAAGACCCGGTTCGCTACCAACCCAGACCGGACGGCTCCTCGACGGTCTCGGCCATAAAGCAAGTGGCCAGCGGTCGTTTTGGGGTGACCATGGAGTATCTGACCCAGGCCAAGGAATTGCAAATAAAAATAGCCCAAGGGGCCAAGCCCGGAGAGGGCGGCCAGTTGCCCGGGCATAAAGTCGATACCGAGATAGGCCGGGTCAGGCATTCCACGCCCGGGGTGACCTTGATTTCGCCCCCGCCCCACCACGACATATATTCCATCGAAGACATCGCCCAGCTTATCTACGATCTCCACCAGGCCGCCGATCAAGCCACCGTGGCCGTGAAGCTGGTTTCCGTGGTCGGGGTGGGCACCATCGCCGCCGGGGTTTCCAAGGCCATGGCCGAATCGATTCTGATTTCCGGTTTTGACGGCGGGACCGGGGCGGCCCCGCTCTCCTCGATTCGTCACGCCGGATCGCCTTGGGAAGTGGGTTTGGCCGAGACCCAGCAGACTTTGGTCCTAAATAACCTTAGGACCAGGGTGCGTCTTCAGGTGGACGGGCAGATGAAAACCGGACGGGACGTGGCCGTGGCCGCCCTTTTGGGGGCCGACGAGTACGGTTTCGCCACGGCGGTTTTGGTTTCCATGGGCTGTTTGATGATGCGTAAGTGTCACACCAATACCTGCCCAGTGGGCGTGGCCACCCAGGATCCGGCCATGCGGGCCAGGTTTAAGGGCACGGTCCAGGACGTCATGAACTATTTTACTTTCGTGGCCATGGAGCTTAGGGAAATCATGGCCTACATGGGTTTTAGGACCATGGACGAGATGATCGGCCAGTGCGATCGATTGGAACCCAGAAAGGATTCCCCCATCTTGGCCGACCGTTCCATTGATTTTTCCAAAATTCTCCATAAGCCCGATTCCCCGGAGCTTAGGTTCATTAAATACACGGAAAAACCCCACGGCCATACCCTAGACGATGCCCTTTTGCCCCAGCTAATCGGGGCCATAGAGAGCGGCCAACCCATTACCTTAAGCTGCCCGGTTAAAAACACCGATCGGACCATTGGGGCCAAGATTTCCTCACGAATTGTTAGAAAGTACGGTTTGGCCGGGCTGCCCGACGGCACCATCCACTTAAAGCTAAAGGGCATCGCCGGGCAATCCTTTGGGGCCTTTGCCGCCCGGGGTCTAACCCTAGAAATCTCGGGCGAGGTTAACGATTACGTCGGTAAGGGCCTGTCCGGGGGGCGTTTAATCATTAAGCCGCCCCAAGAGCTTCACCCGGACTTTGTCCCCCAGTTAAACACCATCGCCGGCAACGTGGTTCTCTACGGGGCCACCTCGGGCGAACTCTACATGAACGGCCTGGCTGGTGAGCGCTTTGCCGTCAGAAACAGCGGGGCCTTGGCCGTGGTCGAGGGCGTGGGTGACCATGGCTGTGAGTACATGACCGGCGGCCGGGTGGTGGTTTTGGGTAAGACCGGGGTTAACTTCGCCGCCGGCATGAGCGGCGGCCTGGCTTACGTCTACGACGCTGACGGCTTTTTCGATAACCACTGTAACCTGGAAATGGTTGACCTGGATCTCCTGGACCCGGACGATGAAGCCGAATTAAGGGTCTTGATTTCCCGCCACGCCGCTTTTACCAATAGCCTTGTGGCTAAAAAAATCCTAAACGATTGGTCCAAGGCCAGAACTTGTTTTGTCAAGGTCTTCCCCATGGAGTACCGCCAAGGCATTGCCCTGGAATCCCGCCGGCTTCAAGGCATCCCCATGGTCGAAATGGTTACCCAAGACTCTCTGGCCGACCATAACGACTCGGCCCTTACCGTGGCCTACGACCTCGGTCACGTCGGCCGCCGTTCCTCCACGCCCTAAGCCCTGGCCGGCTTAGGCTGTGGCTTAATTTAGAAAAAAACTTATTTTTTCGCCTTAAGCCAAGGCCACATTTTTCTGACCTTGGCCCTTTTTGGATTAAAAACATGAGCCATTATCGTCCCATAAGCGAGAGAATCAAAGACTATAAACCAGTGGAACTTCGCCTAAGCGACGAAGAGATCAAAAAAGAACTTAAACGTTGCCAGGATTGCGGCATTCCCTTTTGCCACGCCCTGGGCTGCCCCTTGGGTAACGTCATCCCCGAGATTAACCAAGACGCCTTAAACGGCCGCTGGGACACGGCCCTGGCCAGACTCTTGGAGACCAGCCCCTTTCCGGAATTTACGGCCAGGGTCTGCCCGGCCCTGTGCGAGGGCTCCTGCGTTCAGGCCCTAGACGGTGAGCCGGTGCCCACCAGACTGGCCGAGTACGAGGTCATTGAACGCGGTTTTGCCCGGGGCTGGATTAAAGCCATTAAGCCCAAGAAAAAACTTAACCTGGACCTGGGCATCATTGGCTCGGGTCCGGCCGGCTTAACCGTGGCCCAAACCCTCATCCGGGCCGGGGCCCAGGTGACCGTTTACGAAAAAGATCAAAAACCGGGCGGCTTTTTGCGCTACGGCATTCCCGATTTTAAGCTAGAAAAGTCAATAATCGATCGCCGCCTTGATTTAATGGCCCAGGAGGGGGTTATTTTTCTAACCGGGCTTGAGGCCGGAACGGACATCTCGGTCAGGCTCCTAAAAAAGCGCCACGACCTTTTGGTCATGGCCTTGGGCTCCAGACAAAAACGCGATCTGCCCATACCCGGCCGCTCCCTGCAAGGCGTGCACTTTGCCACCGATTACCTTTCGGCCCAAAACCGGCTGGTGGGCGGCGAACTATCGGCTCTGCCGCCCGAGTTAAACGCCCAGGGCCGTAAGGTGGTGGTCATCGGGGGCGGGGACACTGGCAGCGACTGCGTGGGCACGGCTTGGCGCCAAGGGGCCTCGGAAGTGACCCAGCTGGAGATCTTGCCCAAACCCCCGGAAAAACGGGCCCTGGATAATCCCTGGCCCCAATGGCCTCGGATCCTAAGGACCACTTCCAGTCACCAGGAAGGCGGCCAAAGACGCTGGGCCGTGACCACCCATGAGTTTTTGCCTAACAAAAATAATCCCAACCAGCTAGGTGCCCTGCGCTGCCAAGAAGTTAACTGGATCGCCGAACCCAACCGCCCCCTAAGCCCGGTGCCGGTTCCGGGCACCGAGTTTAGCCTACAGGCTGACCTAGTCTTACTGGCCATGGGCTTTGTCTCGCCCGAGTTTGGTAACCTGTCTAGCCCAGAAGCCTTTAAGCCCGACCCCCAGGGGCGCCTCTCGGAGCGCCTCTACGCCGCCGGCGACGCCGTGACCGGCCCCTCCCTGGTGGTCAGGGCCATGGACTCGGCCCTAAAACTCTCGGCCGTCATTCTCTCCGACCACGGCGGCAAACTGGCCCAAAACCAGCCGGCCCAAGGCCAGTCGCTTTCAGGCCAGGCCAGTCAAGTTTCCACCCAGCACTTAGTGGCCTAATCCAAGGAGCCGGTCGTGCCCACCATAGCGCCCAAGATCCTCATTACCGGACGAGACGGCCAGTTGGGCCAGGCCTTATGCCGGACCCTAAGCCCCTTAGGGCCCCTAACCGCCTGGGGCCGCCAGGAAGCCGACTTTTTAAAACCCTCGGCCCTAGAAAACAAACTTAGCGATCTAAAACCCACCGTAATCGTCAACGCCGCCGCCTGGACCAAGGTCGATCTGGCCCAATGCCGCCCCAATGAAGCCCGCCTAGTTAACGCCGACTCGCCCGTGGCCATTTCCGCCTGGGCCAGAGACCATGAGGCTTTTTTTATCCACTACTCAACCGACTACGTCTTTGACGGCTCCAAAGCAAGCCCTTACACGGAACTCGACTCGCCCAATCCCCTAAACCTCTACGGTCAAACCAAACTGGAAGGCGATCTGGGTATCCTAAATAACCTGGCCCAGGGCTACGTTTTTCGCACCAGCTGGGTCTTTTCCCCCCTGGGGGCAAGTTTCCCTAAAACCATTCTTCGCCTGGCCAAAAGCCAAGCTCAACTGACCGTAAACGATGACCAAACCGGGGCCCCCACCTCGGCCGACTTCCTGGCCGCCCTAACCGCCCTGGCCATTAGGGACCATCTCCAAGATCGCCCCCACCCCCACGGCCTCTACAACCTAAGCTGCTCCGGTCAAACCACCTGGCTTGGCTACGCCACCTACCTGCTCCACTCGGCCAAACTCCAGGGCTTGGCTCTGCCCCAGGCCCCCACTCTCCTACTGCCGGCCTACGGCCCCGACCCCGACCGCCCAGCCAAACGGCCCCTAAACTCACTCCTGGACACTACCAAAATCCAACTCGAGCTAAACATCACCTGCCCGCCCTGGCAAAGCGAGGTCGATAAATTTCTCACCTACCTCCAAAAAGTCGATCCCCAGTTGAAATATTTTTCTTCCTGAGCGAAACTCCACTGGCTTTTGGTATATAGTTTTACCGGGATGGCCCTTTGCTTTTTTTCCGCCACTAACAGTAACCGCGTTTTTTTCCCCCATTTCCCCGGGGGGGGCTTTTTGGACAGCTCTGGTCCCCTCAAAACCTGCCCTTTAAAGGTCCGCCTTGCCCTCCAGCAGCCCTTCTGGGGCCTTGGAGCCATATTTACCCCAACCCGGCCAAAAAACCTCGCCACGGGGCGATTTGGCCCGTT
>JAITJP010000197.1 GCA_031278835.1 Deltaproteobacteria bacterium | reverse complement strand
CAGGTGCTTATAGCGCCTAAATACCACTTGGCACAAGACTTGCTAAGTTTCCTGGAGGGCTTAGCCCGCCAAAAAGCCCTGTCGCGGCTTACAAATGGTTAAGGCCATTATTGGGCTTTTAATAAAAAAAAGTCCCGGACTAAAAGCTTATAAAAATTAGATTAAAACAGCCCGGAGTCGAGGAGATGGAAACAATAAAAGAAATCGCTATGGTGATCGGAGAGGCGCTTTTTTGGTTTACCGCCGTTACCGGTCTTTTATGGCTACTTTCCGGTGGGGTGGTCATGGCCAAAGAAAATCCCCCGGATAGGGTCATTATTGGAGAGCAAACCATAGAACTATTACAACCAGAGGGTTTGGTCAAGGTCAATGGTTTAAACCCCGAAGCCGACGAGTTTATTGAATCGTTAAAAAAGCGCTTCAAACTTAACGTTTTGGCCGTTTACGCCGACGAGCGAGAGTGGAATATTTTCGTAAAGGGCCTTAGTAAAGGCCAACCCCGCATGGTGCCGACCTTGGCCATTATCAGTTCCACCACCAGGATGGATAAAGAAAATTACGACAAAAAAGGCGTGGTCAAGGAGTGTCGGCACCTAAACAACATGGTCAGTTTGGCCATAAATACTCGGCCCATCTCGGTTTTGATGAGTAAAAAAGCCAATGAAAAAATAACCGAAAAGATCGGAACGGATCTAGGCTTTAGTTACGCCATTAACAAAGAGGTTGGTAAATACGCTCAAGACGAGAGGAGTATTTCGTTTGCCCTGATGACTTCAGTAAATCTTCACGGCCTTAGAACGGATTCTTTCGTGACGGCCAGCGCCCTAAACATAGGAAACAAGTTTGTCTTTTTAACCTGGTTTAATCCCGACCGTAGCCGGGAAGGCATCGATGAACTTAAGGCTAAAAACGCCGTCTGGTTAAGCCAGATGGCCAGCCTAAATAGTTGAAATCAAAGGCCTTCCTTTGATTTCAATCGAGCTTAAACGGGCGCCCCGAGATTAAAGGCCAGATGAAGGGCCCGCACGGCCAGTTCGGCGTATTTTTTCTCAATGATGCAGCTGATCTTGATCTCCGAAGTCGAGATCATGGAAATGTTTATCCCTTCGCTGGCCAGAGTTCTAAACATGAGCGTGGCCACCCCGGCGTGGTTGCGCATGCCCACCCCCACCAAGGAGACCTTGGCGATGTTATTGTCGCCAACAACTTTCGAGGCCCCAATTTCTTTACCGGCCGCTGTCATCAAATCAAAGGTAGCTTTGTAATCCGAGGCCGGAACCGTAAAAGAAAAATCGGTCCAGATATTGTCATCCCCGTTGGCCGAGACGGATTGATTTTGAATGATCATGTCGATGACTATGCCGGCCTTGGAAATGATTTCCAGGATTCGGGCGGCCACTCCAGGTTTGTCCGGAACTTTTAAAAGGGTAATTCGTCCTTCTTGGACTGAACTGGTCACTCCTCTTACCGGTGTTCTTTCCATGTCAGCGTCCTCTTCGCATATTATGGTTCCCGGAGATTGAGTCAGGGCGTGGCGCACGTGGATTCGGACGCCATAGTTCATGGCTAACTCAACGCTCCTTATTTCCATCACTTTGGCTCCCAATGAAGCCAATTCAAGCATTTCATCGTAACAAATCTTGTCTATCCGACGGGCCGAATCACAAATATTGGGATCGGTTGTGTAAATTCCATCCACGTCAGTATAAATTTCGCAGACTTTGGCTTTTAAAGCAATGGCCAAAGCCACGGCCGTGGTGTCCGAGCCGCCCCGACCCAGGGTGGTGATGTCTCCGTGACGATTTATGCCCTGAAACCCGGCCACGACGGCGATGCGGTTTTTGGCCAGCTCGGTCTTGATTCTCGAGGGATCAATGTCCATGATTCTAGCCCGGCAGTGGGCCTCATCGGTCTTAATGCCGGCTTGAAAGCCTAAAAAAGATTTGACCTTTTCGCCCATGGTCTGGCAGATTAGGGAAAAAAGGGCAATGGAGATCTGCTCGCCGGTGGATATCAAGGCGTCCACCTCCCGCGGCGAGGGCTTTTCCGAGATACTGTGGGCCAGTTTTAAAAGGCGATCGGTTTCGCCCTTCATGGCCGAAAGAACCACCACCACTTGGTGACCGGCCCTTTTGCTGGCCACGGCCCGCCTAGCCACTGACTCAATCAAGTCTTTGGTGGCTACAGAACTTCCTCCGTATTTTTGAACAATTAAGGCCATTATTTTTATCCTCAGTCAGGCCTTTAGGCAAGGTCTTGACCTGGCGAAAATCGATTTTGAGCGATTTGGCTTACTGGTTAAGGCAATGGGTTTTTTTTAGCTTAGGCTTAAAGCCGCTTGCCAGAGCCGCTGGGCGACTTGGTTTTGGCCAAAAGCTTTAAGGGTCCGGCCCTGGTCGCTTAATTCAAACTTAAGCCCCAGTCTCTGGTCGGGCCAGAAGTTTTGACTAAGTCTCTCTGGCCATTCTACCAGACAAAGGCCGTCAAGGCACTCATCTAAACCGGCTCCAATAAATTCTTGGGCGGCCCTAAGCGGGTCAAGACGGTAGAGATCCAGATGGTATAAGGTTTTTTGGGCCGAGTAAACGTTACAAAGCGTGAAAGTTGGGCTGACCACTTCCTGGGCTTGGGCCCCCATGGCCACGGCCAGGCCCTGGCAAAGGGTGGTTTTTCCGGCTCCCAGGGGCCCTTCCAGGGTCACCAGAAAGGCGGCCAGACTTTCCTTTAACAAGGCTTGGCCCATCAAAGCCCCGGCTTTTTTGGTTATTTCCGGCCCGGCTAATTCCAGACTACCTGGGAGACTGGGCAAGTTTTCGGTTATAATCATTAAGCCTACCCAAGGCCCTGTTTGAGAGAGCTAAAAAAACTTTCCAAGGAACTTTTTGAGAGAACCAAAAAAACTTTCCAAGGCCCTTTTTGGGAGAGCCCAAAAAAAAAACTATCCAAGGGCCCATTGGAGCCAAGGGGGCCTGGATATCAGCCCGAAAACAATGGATTTTTGGCAAATCCAAGGGCTATGGGGCCGCTTTGGAATTCCCCATTATGGGAGATTTAAGGGGGTCAAGTCAAGAGCGAATCTAATTTTTTTAAGCCCTTAGGTTCTAAAATCAAAAGTCACTATTTTATAACTGCCTTAAAAGTTAAATAGAATGGGCCAAAATAGCTGAGTTTTTAATTGATAAAGGGGCTGGCTTAGTTTTTCGTAAAGAAGAAATTTTACTAAAAAAAATGGAAAAAATTTAAGTAAAAACTTATGGTTTTTATTTGTTTTTTATTTTAGTTGCTTTAATTGGGTGAAAAAAAGGTTCAAGTTGAATATTATCATTATTTTAAGGAAAAGTTCAGGTGACCATTAAAGATCGTAAACGTATTGACGATTTCTACAGCCAAAAGGCCAGGAAAGAAAAATATCCGGCCCGATCGGTTTGGAAACTAGAAGAGTTTGATGAGAAATATCGCTTATTTAAGCCCGGGATGCGGGTCTTGGATCTGGGCTGCGCGCCGGGCAGCTGGACTTTGTACGCGGCCAAGGCCGTGGGCCCTGGGGGCTTGGTTTTGGGCTTGGATTTAAATCCGCCCCAGGCGGCCGGGCTCCCCAAAAATGTGATTTTTAAAAAAGTCGATTTATTGCTGGCCGAGGGCCTGGAGCCGGCTCAAGAGTACGGGCCTTTTCAGATCATTCTTTCGGACCTGGCCCCGAAAACTTCTGGCCGAAAGGAAATAGATCAAGCCAAGAGCTTGGAATTATGCGCCGCGGCCTGGCAATGGGCCCAGGCCTTGTCGGTTAAAGGAGCGGATTTTTTACTAAAAATATTTCAAAGTCCCGAGGGGGATGAATTTTTAAAAAGCCTAAATTTATTTTATGAAAAACAAATTCGTCTTAAACCCAAGGCCAGCCGCAAGGCCAGTCAAGAAATATTCGTTCTTAACCGAGGCTTACTGAATAATCCCGGCTAGGCTCGGTAAAGCCAAAAGGCTTGACCGAACCGGGCTGGGTTTTTTTACACGGGCTTATTTTCCCTTTCCTGGAGCAAGCCATTTTTGCGGGGTGGGGCTTGGGCTTTGGGCTTGGCTTTGGGCGGATGGAGGATGAAATAATAAAATATGTAAAAACATATAAAGGCCAAACAGTTTATTAGGGCCCCCTTAAAAGCCACTAGGTAAGTGCCTTTATATTCGCAAACTAGGCCCAAAAGGATTGAGCCAAAACCAATGCCCACGTCAAAGGCGTTAAAAAGCGATGAGGCCGTGGCCGTTCTCTGGTGGGGGCTAACCGAGGTAAAGGCCAAGGCCTGAACGCTGGGGAAGATGGTTCCGGTGGATAAACCCCAAAAAATAGCGGCCACCAATAAAAGGCTGGTGGATTGGGCGTAAGGGATTAAAAACACGCCAATGGTCATGGAAAGGATGGCCGGCAGGATGACCAGGCGATGGCCAAAACGATCTTGGATTTGACCGGCCCAAATTCTGGAAATGAGGATGCCGATGGTGGCCATGGCGAAAAAATGTCCGGTTCGGTTAAAATTTATTTCCTTAAAATACAAGGCCAAGTATATGGTGATGGCGGCAATGGAGATACCCACCATAAACATCATCAGCGACGGGGCCAAGGCGGAACGGCTTAGAAAAACCAGTTTGGGTTTGGCTTTATCCGGGGGCGGAGCCGGCAACTCAATATTGGGCATTTTTAAGGTCCAGAGAAAAGCCGATATATAAAAGCCGCTGACCACCAAAAACATGACCAGGTAATTAAAAGTATCCCGTAACCAGATGCCCAAGGATGGCCCCACGGCCAAGGTCAAAATCGTACCCAGGCCTAAAAAGCCCATGCCCTGGGCCATTTTATTGGCCGGAATGATTTGGGCGGACATGGAGGTGAGCACGGTGGCGGCGATGCCAAAGCCCAGGCCATGGAAAAACCTGGCCAGGCTGGCCGTCGGGGCCGTGTGGGCGAAATAGTAACTAAAAACCGCCAAGCCGGAGATTAATAGTCCTAACCTAACCAAGGTAAAGGGTTTTATGATTAAAACTAACCTTGGGGCCACCATGCGCATAATAATGGCGGCCACGGTAAAAAAGCTAAAAATTCGACCTATGGCGTCTCTGGAATGACCGTGCTCCTCCAAATAAACGGTTAGGGTGGGCAACAAGACGTCAAAACCCAAAAACACGAAGACATTTAAGAAGATGAAGGCCCGAAAGCCGGCCGACCAAAGTTTTTGGCCGGACTCATCCTCGGCGTAATAGTAATCTTTTTTCTTATTTTCTTTCATTAGACAACCGCGGTGAGACCTCGGAGAAAATTGAGGCATGGATTGAGGTTAGCTTTCGCGAAAACTGAACGAAATCTGACTTTTTCTTAAATAATAGCCAAAAACCTAAGGGGCCGATATCTAAGTTCGCTTGGTTTTTCCTGGCTTGGGCTGTGGAGGGAGGTCACCTTGGTCGAATTTTTTGACGATTATTTGGCGACAAAGTCGTTTTTTCGCTCTTAGACCCGCGGGGGGATTACGGGAATCGAGGTGAGGCCGGGGGCTTATTTTTGGCTAGTCTTGGGGCTGGTGAAGGGGGAAACCATAACCTGGCTGGTGGCCCACTCCCACAGCCCATGGTCAGATATTTTAGCCGAAATGAGCCCTGATTTGAAACAAAAAGTTTTGCTTAAGGTTAAAGCGCTTGATGGATTAGATGATTACTGGTAAAAAAAACTAAATCCAGTGAAAAGGTCACCCAGAATTAGTTATTTTGGAGAAAAAAAAGCGGACGGTCCAGGATTAAAGGAAAAATTTCAGCCGCTACTTGGGGAGGCGGACCAGAAAATAAGTCAATACAATATCGCGAGTTTGGACAATAGTCAAACCAGGCTTTGGTGGCCTGGTTTAAAGGCCAGGTGGGTTTGGGAGTTGGGGGCTTTGGCCCCTTGGGCGGCTCAAGAAGATGGTCTAGTTGGTCAAAAGATTAAAGCCAGGTCAAAGGTCAAGGGTTGGGGCCAGGCTTAAGCTTTGGGCCTGGCGATCATGGCCAGGGTGGCTTTGGTGGCCTTGATAAAATCATCGGGCCTAAGTAAGAGCATATGGCCCCGGGCCCCGGCGTTTATGGCCAGTTTTTCTAGCTTGGTGACCTCCTGGTGGACAAAAACCGGGTAGGAGCGGCGGCTACCTAGGGGCGAGCAGCCCCCTCGTTGGTAACCGGTTAAGGCAAAGAGATCTTTTAGGGGGACTAGGGCCATGGAGCGGTTGGCTGAGGCCTTGGCCAGGGCTTTTAGGTCCAGTTCGGTTCCGGCCGGTAGGCAGGCTTCCAAGTGACCATGGGGATGACCCTTTAGGAGAAGGGTTTTGTAAACCATCTCCAGGGGCAGATTAAGCTCCTGGGCGGCGGTCTCGGCGCTTAAATCATTCTCGGTGACCTGGCAGGTGACCATGGTATAGGTCACCCCCAGATCGTCGAGAATTCTGGCGGCGTTGGTTTTGGCTATGACCTTAGGCCGACTCAATTGAGGCTCACAGCTTTTTGATCAGGTCGGCGATGGTTTTGCCCAGGGCCTTTAGGGGATCCAAGTCCTTTTCCTGAGGCACCCACTGGTATCTGACCTCGTCGGCCGGGAC
>JAITJP010000056.1 GCA_031278835.1 Deltaproteobacteria bacterium | reverse complement strand
GGCATGGAGCTTGTTTTTTAGACGTTTTGTGATACCATTAAAGGCGGATTAAGCCTAATTTATTTGGGACAAATGGCACCCCGGATAAGCCCTTAATCTTGATTTCTCTTTTTTTTGGAGCCGCCCACGGGCCGGTCGCGAGACTAGGCCGTGACCAGGGGACCCGTTTTGGCCCCATGACCAAAGGTGGCTTGTGGTTTTAACGAGTTTTTGTCCAGGGCGCTGGCCGCGCCCAGGCGGGACTCGCGGTTTTGGCGAGTTTCTGGCTTGGCCACGTCCAGGCGGGGCTCGCGGTATTTTTGAAAGGATTTATAGGAAGATGCTTTTAGATTTAAAACCCGAGGTAAAAGGCTTGACCGATCGTTTAACCGTGTTACGGGGGTATCTTTGACCTGGAGGCTTTGAAGGCCAGGCTCAATGAATTAAATGAGCAAATGGGCCAGCCGCATTTTTGGAACGATCCCAAAACCGCCCAAGCCCTTGGCAAGGAACACACCAAGCTGACCGATAAGCTAAACTCTTGGCAAAAGCTCGATTCCGAAGGCGAGGATTTGGCCCTGCTTTTGGATTTGGCCTTGGAAGAAAACGACGAATCGCAGTGTTCGGACATCATCGAGCTAATCGACAATCTTAAGTCAGACTTGGATCTCTACGAGATACGCCGGACCTTGTCGGAACCAAACGATCCCAATGACGCCATCATGGACATCCACGCCGGAGCCGGCGGGACCGAGGCCCAGGATTGGGCCCAAATGCTCCTAAGAATGTACCTTCGCTACGCCGACCGGAACCATTTCAAAACCCAGATCATCGACAAACTCGACGGCGAGGAAGCCGGCCTAAAAAGCGTCACCTTGACCATTTCCGGGCCCTACGCTTACGGCTTACTGCGAACCGAGGTGGGCATCCACAGACTGGTGCGCATTTCGCCTTTTGATTCCCAAAGCCGCCGCCACACCTCCTTTGCCAGCGTTTTTGTCACCCCGGAAATCGATGACGACATCGTCATTGACATAAACGAGAAAGACCTCCGCATCGACACCTACCGGGCCAGCGGGGCCGGCGGCCAGCACGTCAACAAAACCAGCTCAGCCATAAGGATTACCCACCTGCCGACCAACATAGTCGTGCAATGTCAGGACGACAAAAGTCAGCATCGCAACAAAGACATGGCCATGAAAGTCCTTAGGGCCAGGCTCTACCAGCACGAGCAAGAGAAAAAAGCCGCTGAAATAAAAAAGATCCACGACAACAAAAAGGAAATCGCTTGGGGCAGTCAGATCAGGTCCTATACCCTGCAGCCCTATCGGCTCATCAAAGATCATCGCACTGGCCATGAATCCGGTAACGTGGAAGCCACCTTGGACGGCGAAATCTCGGCCTTCATCAAGGCCGCCCTTTTGGACAAAGCCGCCCAGGCCGATAGCCTAGCCCAGGCCGATCTGTCAGGCAAAATGGCCAAAGTGGATCTCGAAAGTAAGTCTGCCTAAAAATTTGTCCTTAAAAAAGTTTTTTTAAACTTAATCACTCCTTTTAGTTCAGGCGAAAAAGTTATCCCCCTTTCTCCCCTGGCTGTGGTCAGGGGGGAAAGTCAACCATTGACTTGTCTAAGCTTGGCTAAGTTTGGCTTAAGCTTGGGCCCAATTTCGGCCCGATGGGCTTAACGGCGGTGGCTTTTTGGACGGTTGGTTGTCATTATTGGTTCATGAGCTATCCGAAGGCCGGGAGCCGGTCTTGACCTTGGCCGAGATCCGAAACCTGGCCAGGGTGGCCGTTTTGGACGAGCGGGGCCAGTTTTTGGCTAGCGATCTGGGTAACGACGCCTTGGAACGGGCCGTCTCAAACCAAGCCCTAAACCTTAAGGGCGGTCAGGCCTCCACGGTAATCGTCAACGGGGTTACGGCCGTAAGCGAAAAGGTGACCAGGGAAACCTTTCCCTTTTGGAAGGAAGCCCTGAAAGGCCGAGATGATAGCTGGGCCTCCTGGCTTCTGACCATCTCCAGCCCCGAGCAGGCCCAAGGCAAGATTACCAGACACATCCTCTCGGCCCTGGGCCCCTTCACGCAACCCCGGCTGCCCGATTCGGCCAAAATTTCCCTGGTGCCTTTAAACCCCGGACTGGGCCGACTCTTCGTTTTTGGCGATGACGATCTGGCCCTGGAAACGGCCGCCATCGCCGCCCGGGCCGGCCTAAAGGTCACCTTGGTTTCGGCCAATTCCCTGGAAATGGATCTGCGTTCGGCCCAGCAGGTTGGGCCCTTTGAACTAAGGCCCCTGTCCGATTGGTCGGAGATGAATGCCGAGGCCCTGGAAGAAATGGGTTTTAAATCAGGCGTGGCCGTCCTGGTCACTTGCGCCCAAAAGGCCCTTTTCATGAACCTCTTAAATCAGTACCAGATCGGTTGGTTGGGCCTGGCCGGCGAGGCGGCCGATCTCCAAGACGAGCCCGGTCTTTTTCCCCTGGCCACGACCGCTGCCCTAAAAGCCCTGGGCCTGGTGGCCGCCATTTTGGACCGGTCCTAAGCGCCTTGGCCGCCCTGGGACCTTCAAAAACCCCCAAGCCAGCCCCATTTTATCAAAAAGCCCCCTGGATAATGTTTTGGACGGGAAGGCCGACCTGGTCTTCCAGATCGATCATGGCGTTAATTAAACTTAGCCCTGAGTATTGACTCAAATCTTCCACCTTGATATTTTTACTCTTAATTAGACCCTTTTTAAGTAAAAACTCTCTTTTTATCCCTGGAAGTAAGCACTTTTCTGGCGTAAAGAGACCCTTTTCGTTTTTAAAAACTAAATTAGCTATTGAGGAATCGGTCACCAAACCATCCATCACGATTATGATGTCGTCGGCCTGGCTATTGGCCTTAAGCCGATTGATTTGACCTCGGTCCAGATATTTATGCCCATAATCAAAAGGCTTGGCCCAAACCACTTCCAGGGTTTTGATTTTTTTGACTTCATAAGGGGCGGCTTCGATCAAATCCACCTTTGGCCCGTAAATAAGTCTTACCTTAAAAAGGCCCACTTTTGGTAAATGCCTGGGCAAAACCTCCTCAAGCTTAAACTCAGGCCCCCCACCAAAGAAGCGTTGGCAAGTTCTCTCAAT
>JAITJP010000052.1 GCA_031278835.1 Deltaproteobacteria bacterium | reverse complement strand
CATGTCGCCATCAGGGTCATAAAAAATCTTGGGCCCGTTTAGTAAACCATCGGTGTATTTGGCCAAGTAATCCAGCCTGGCCCCGTTACCGGCTCCGGTTAAAGCGTAGACCACTCCGTTAACCGCCCGCCCGGAAGTCGTGCAATAGTCAGGCCTATTGCCGGTACAATTAAGTTCTGAAAAGTTAAATGGCCCTGGGTTAGTAACGACTTGTTCGGGTGCCTTAGGTCCGGGCGGGATACCCAGGTAATCTCTTTGACTTGAAAACGAGCTGGGTTCCTGAAGCAAACTTGAGCTCGTGGACGAGTCTGGGCTTGATTCCCAACTTGAGCTCGGGGCGGCCTCTGGGCTTGATTCCCAACTTGAGCTCGGGGCGGCCTCTTGGCTTGATTCCCAACTTGAACTCGTGGACGAGTCTGGGCTTTTTTGATTAATGGTTTCAGACCTTGGAGAACGACTGGCCACCGAAGAGCCCAGGCCAATTAAAAAAGAAATGGCTATGGCTATGACAAACAAAAACAACATGGTCAGAATAAGGGGTTTGTCGCCATCGGTTCTGGCGAAAAAACCCCTGGGCTTGGGCTGACTTTTCTCCAATAGGGCCCGGCGTTCTTGGTCAGATTTGGGATTGGTCGCGTCCGAGAGTTCCAACTGCTTGGCGGCCAGGGAAGCTTCCCTTAAGCCTTTGGAATACCTGGAAATGGCGCTGGATCTGATTAAGGCATAAATTAAAGATACGCCTAAAGTAATGGCGGCGGTCCACATCAAGGGATTCCAATTAAACCTTGAGGAGACGGCAAACATGGCTAAGCCCACGCTTACCGCGGCGGCCAAAAGCGAAAACTGAAAAGGCCTATAGCCAAAGGATATTTTTCGCTTTCGGTCGTAATCTATGGGCATGTCGTCTTTCAAATTGTGTGAAAGTTTGGTGCCCTCGGCCCAAATGGTATAGTTTTTCCCGCCATAGGAAAAAACAAACTTGCCGACCGGTAAATAACCGGCTTTGACCGGGCCATCGAAGGTCACCACGGAGTCAATGGCCCAATCCCTTTGATGATCGCCTTGGGCCCGTTTGTAGGCGAAATCTTTGCCGTCTTTGTCCTGTACTCTCCGGCTTAAGGCCGATTGCCCCTGCTCGGGACTATAAGCGAAATCCAAACCGGCCAGTCCTCCCATCAAAGCCTGATTGAAAACTATGGGCTGAAAAGGGATGACCTCCTGGAGCAGGTCCGAGACGGCTTGGGGAAGTTGTTTGGAATCCGCGGCGCAAATCAGGCGAGAAAATCTGGCCGCTCCGGTGCCGCTGGCCGGCCTCCAGTCGGTTACCGTTCGATACCTAGTCACCGGCTCCGATCTGGTCCGACCTTTACTGTCCGTTCTGGTTACGTAATCGGTATAGGGCTCCTGACGATCGAAACCAAAAGTCGCCGACCAGCTGCAGTCAAACTTACCTTCGCCCTGATAGCAGGGCACGTAATAAAAAGTTGATTCCTCGACTTGACTTTTTTCCAAGATATCGTCCGGGGCGGTTTCCGGGGCGATCATGAGTGAATGAGCCAGGGAAGTCAGATCGGTTTGGCTAACCCCGACCGGAATCAAGAAATCGATTATTAAGTTAGGTTCATCTTTGGGGGTGACCAAAGGTATCTGAGAGTCGCAATAGGGGCAGGTAAGCGACAACAATCCTGGTTTTATCTCAACGTCGCCACCACAATTGGGACAACTAATATGAGTTAAGGCGTCCATTCTAATTCCTAAGGCCTCTATAAATATTACAATTTATAGGAAACAAAAAAATTCTTCTTGATAAAATTCCAGAGTCAAATTTTAAAATGAAGCTCCCCGCCGCTAAGCCGTGGGCAATTAAGCCCCCAATAAGCTTAAAAGCCACCCCTTTGGCTGTCAGCCGATTCACGGTTTCTGACCTGGGTTAAGGCTAAAATCTCATCCAAGAGTTGGTCGGCCCCTGGGGGCAGGTCCCCGGCGGCTTGGGACAAAAGCCCTTCCAAAAGGGTAATTTTATCGCCAATGGCCGCGTCCGAGGCCACCGAAGAATTTTTGTCAAAGTATCTCACTTCCTCAACCAACTTATTTAATCGATTACTTATTTCCGGCGGCAGGTTTTGGAGTTTTACCAAATTATCGAGCCTGGCCCGCATGTCCATAACCAGGCTCATCTTGGCCGAGGTGATCCTGTCCGTATCGGCCGTGCTTTTGGAGGACAAGTACAAAAGAATCTCGATTGAGAAAAAAAGCCCAATTAAAACCAGCTCGATTATTACCAGCCAAGTCGTGCTTTTGGCCCAGCCCAGGCAGTGAATGAAGGCCGTCAATATCGAAAGCACCCCAAAAGCGGCCACGACAATGTAACCGCCCATCCGATACATGGACCCGGTGCCCCTGGGCACCAGCTCTTGTAAAGCGAAACCACCGATGGTTAAGGCCTCACAGAAAAGCAAGAAAAAAAGGCCTAGTTTTTGGGTCCCGGTTGGTTCGTTGGTAACCAAAAGAAAGAAAACCAACGAAATAATCATCCAGATTAGGCCAATAATGATCGTAACTTTTAATCTAGTGTTAAAAAAGGCCATATATAACCATCCTAAAAAGTTTTGTTAAATTACCAGACAAGCCCAATTAATGCTTAGCGAATTTGATCAATCTTGATCAAGCTTGATAAAAATTAACCTGTTTTAATCAAAATCAACTAAGCTTGGTCAAGTTTTGACCCGGGTTTTTAGATTTTTTGTCCACAATTGGGGCAAAACTTACTCGATAACGAGAGGTCATGTCCGCAATTGGGACATTTTTTGGCCAAGGCGCCGCCGCAACTGGGACAGAACTTGGCCTCGGGGCTGACCTTTTGGCCGCATAAAGGACAGGGGATGGGGATTAAAGCCCCGCAGTCGGGGCACTTGGCCGTGCCGGCCGGTAAATCCTTTCCGCAATTGGGGCAAGGGTTATACGGGTCACCGCAGTTGGGGCAAAATTGGGCGCCCTCGGGAATAATCGTGCCGCATTTATCGCAGGTTATGGCGGCTTTTTGGGGAGCCGGCTTAACTTGCCCCTGAGACAAAGGCGTTCCGCAATCCGGGCAAAAACGTTTGCCGTCGGGCACCAAGCCATGACAATTTGGGCACTGGGTGCCGCCGCCGGAAACGCTTAAATTTTGGGCCAAACCGCCAAACTGACCGCCCATGGCTCCGCCTATGCCCAAACCCATGCCCAGGCCCATACCGGCTCCCATGACCCCGGCCTGACCGGCCCCGGGGTTGGTGGCCGCCCCTTCCAGGGTATCGAAGGTGCGTTCCTGCTGGTAATTGTAGCCAATGATGTTCATCTCGGCCCGCTTGGCCAAGGCCGCCTTTAATTGGATGACGGCTGGATCGTTTTCCGGAACGCTTATGTCGTTTACGTAAAAGTTGACCAGCTCAATGCCATACTCGTCAAAGGTTGGTTTAATCCTCTGGCGCATGTGCTCGGAAATTTCATCCAAATAGGCGTTGATTTCCAAAATGCCGATCTTCTTGTTGACCAGATAACCGGCCAATGAGTCTTTGACTTTGTTAAGATAGACCCCTTTAAAATGACGCAGTAAGGTCTCTTGATCAAAAACCGGGACGGTGCCGACCAGTTTGATTAAAAACTTAGACGAGTTGGCGATCCTGATGCCGAACTGGCCAAAGGAACGGACCGGGATCATGACCCCAAATTTTGGGTCCTGCAGCTGAATGGGCGAGGGAGTGCCCCACTTGATGTCCAGAGAGTGGGCCTTGTTTACGAACCAAACCTCGGCCGTAAAAGGCGACTGGCCGCCAAAAGGCAGCTTAATTAGCCCCGACAAAAGCGGAACGTTGGCCGTGGACAAGGTATGTCGGCCTGGGCCAAAAACGTCCAGGGCTTGGCCGCCCTTAAAAAATACGGCTTCCTGGGATTCCGCCACGATTAGCTGGGTCCAAGTGCTAAGTTCTTCGCTGGGAAACTTCCAGGCGAAAACGCTGTTTGGTCCATTATATTTGACCAGGTCAATTACGGCCATAATTTTACTCCGGGATTGGGGTGATAAAAGTTAAAAAATGAGCCAAAACAAAACTTCTTGGCCAAAAGATTCGTTAATTTTTTCATTAAAAAGCAAAAAACAATAAAAATTTCTAAATAAATTTCAGCTCTAAAGTCACGTGGCCAATAAAAATCTCATAAATTACTTATTAAGTTAGCCAAAAAGCTATCTTGGAACATGGCTTAGGCTTTAGCCGGTGACTTTATTTAAAAACTGCCGCTGACTAGTTTACTTCAAAGCTGAAGTCCAGTCAAAACCAGTTTAACTCAAAAAATCATTCCAAAAGCCCCGTTATGACAAAAATTATAAAAAATCATTTTTCTGAAAGGTAATCACAGGAAATGGACAAAGCGGGACGGTCGGTTTGGCCATTAAAGGCCGGTGGCAGCGGCGGTAATTTGGTCCGGTCAATGGCCCAGCCCACCATTTGATCAAAATCCTGGTTGCCGCTGGATTTCCTCAGCCGTTTATCGGAAATGGTGCCGTCAGGTTGAATGAAGATAATAAATTCCACCACCAAATTGGGCGCGCGGTAGGCCTGAAAGGGCTGCCAATTGGAGCGGATAAATCTCCTTAACTGGGCGTAATATTGGCTCTTTTCTTTAACGATGGCCCCGGTTTGCTTACCCACTTGCCTTTCATCATTAGCTTGAGCCGGGATCGTGGTTATGACTAAGGAGAAAAAAAGCATCCCCAAAACAACCAATAAAAAAGTCAACCAACTGGTCGGCTTTCCTTTAAGCTCAACGGGCGGCGGGTAAACCAAGCCTTGAGCTGGCCGATAGAGCGGCGGAAAAGGTGGTGAAAAAGGTGCTAGATACGGCCGAGGAAAAAGCGGATACGGCGGATAAGCTGGCCAGGGATACTGAGGGGCCGCGGGACCAAATGGCCGCCCGCGCCTAGGACAGCTGGGCGCTTTTTCCGAAACAATATTGCCACAATCTGGAGACAAAAAAGTGGCCATCAAACCATTCTCCTTGGCCTCTTAAGGGGCCGGGCTTATTTTGGAACCTTTTTAGAGCCCAATCTTACAAAAAAAAGGCTTAAAAGTAAAGCTCCGTTCTCTCAAACTCACGAATAGTAGGCAAAAGCGGCAAAATCGTTTTTAAAAAACCACCCAAACAGAATTTTTGGTCAAGTAATTTACTTAAGGTCCTTAGTCCATAAAAATCCATCGCCTCAAAGGGCAAAATTAGTTTTAACCAGTTAAATTACTTAATAAGATTAAAAAAATTACTTTTATGATTAATTTTAAACGATTCAGTTTTCTTAAATTATCTACTTTTTTAGTGATTTATAAATTTAAAATCTTTTTTAACCAAAAAAAACGATTTCCAATATTCTTTATAGACCCTGGCCGAATTTAACTTAATAGCCTGCCCTTAGCCTGTCTAAGTTCTGGCCACCATTATTGACTTGGCTTGGGGCCAAAAGTTCATTGAAAAAGCTTGTCGCTGCCCAGAGCCCCGGCATGTCCCCTCCGGCCAGGGATAAAAGTCCTTCCAGGGCCAGAGAAAAAAAACT
Source organism: Deltaproteobacteria bacterium (assembly GCA_031278835.1). Taxonomy (GTDB): domain Bacteria; phylum Desulfobacterota; class Desulfarculia; order Adiutricales; family Adiutricaceae; genus JAIRNQ01. The sequence continues at coordinate 554 of JAITJP010000052.1, read as the reverse complement.
GAGATATAAAGTCTATAAAATTTTTAAATCGTATTAAAAGAATAAAATTTAACCTTGTTTAGCGCTTAAAAAAACATCATGTTTTTAATCGCCCCTAAAAAATCAATTTTTATACGCTAAATTACCCCATAGGTGAGTTAAATTTAAAGAGCAAAACTGGTTTACTTAAGCCCAAGTCAGATTTGACCTTAAAGACATCCAAAATTTGGCTGACCAAGTAAATATAATTACACAGAATTTTACAGATGGTTACTAAAAATTTCAAGGACAATCTTTTCTGCTTAGTATTTTCACCAAATCACTGATAATTTGATTTAAGTTTGCTAAATAGCTAAAAATAATTTGATTTTTAAAAGCGCTTGGATTGGCCTCGAAAAGGCCTGGGGCTGGGTCTCAAAGGGGTTAAAGGCGAGGTCAGCCCAGTGGGTTAAAGGCGAGGTCAGCCCAGTGGGTTAAAGGCAAGGTCAGACCAAGCGGGATAAGGGCGAGGTCAGACCAAGCGGGTTAAAGCCGGGGTCAGACCAAGCTGGATAAAGGCGAGGTCAGACCAAGCT
>JAITJP010000041.1 GCA_031278835.1 Deltaproteobacteria bacterium | reverse complement strand
TGCCCACGGAAACCGAGGAAGATCTTAGGGCCATCGTGAGTTTAAGCCAAAAAGTCAAGCGCTTGGCCAAGGCCAAGGTCAACTTGGGCCTGGCCCACTTCACCCCCAAGGCCCACACGCCCTTTCAGTGGATGCCTGGCTCCGATATCGAGACCATCAGGGGCCGCTTAAGGGTGGTCAGAGAGGCCGCCCGTCTGCCCGGGCTGACGGCCCGCTTTAATGACCCCGGGGTTAGTTTCGTCGAAGCCCTCTTGTCTAGGGGCGACCGGCGCCTGGGCCGGCTCATCCTGGAAGTCTTTAAGCGCGGGGCCCGCTTTGAGGCCTGGAACGATCACTTTAATTTAAACCACTGGCAAGAAGCCATGGCTAAGTTCAATTTCGATCAAGAGGAATTGATTCGGGCCCGGGACTTGGAGGAGACCCTGCCTTGGGATCATTTGTTTTGCGGGGTCAACCGAGACTATCTCATCAAGGAACTACAAAAAGCTCACCAAGCCCAAGCCACCTTAGATTGCCGCCAAAGCGGTTGCCAGGGCTGCGGGGCTTGCCACGACTCGGCCCAAATAGATTTGGCCGAGAGCCCTTTGGCCAAAAATGATTTGGCCGAACATCAAGCCGATCATCAGGGCCATCATCAGGACGATCATGCGGCCGAGGCCAGCGGGGAGTATGAGCTTAACTTGAACCAGGGGCCAGTTAAGCTTAAAGCTCAGAACCATCAAGGCCTTAGGGAATTTCGTTATCTGGCCCGTTTTACCAAGGACGGGGCCATGACCCTTTTGGGGCACCTGGAAATGGTTGAGGCCATCAAAAGGGCCTTTAAGCGGTCAGGCTTGGAACTAGCCATGAGCCAAGGCTTCCATCCCCACCCCAAGGTCTCCTTTTTAACGGCATTGCCTTTGGGGGTGACCAGCTTAGATGAGTGCTTGATCTTTAGTTTGAAAAAATACCTGGCCATTGGCGATTTGACCAATCGATTAAATTTACCGCGGGGTTTGGCCCTGCAAAGCCTAAAAGCCTTACCCAGTCAAGGCCCCAAGCCCAGGGCCCTGGCCACCCGCTGGCTAATCATTGGCCATGACCCGGTTTTTCAAAGGGCTCCACTTTTTTCAGAGGCCCGTTTAAGCTATACTGATCCCAAGAGAGGTCTACGAGATTTCTCCTTAGCCGATTATATTTTGGAAGCCTCAAACGCCGATCCCTTCCGGGCCTTACTGACCATAAAGATTGGCCTGGAAGGCACCCCCAAACCCATAGAAACCGCCAAAGTGGTCTGGTCTTTGGAGAGCGGTTTCACGGCCCGTCTCATTAAGCTCTCAACGATTTTGGATACCGACCCCCCGGTTCAGTCGGCCTAAAGCCGCCCCAACCGGAAAAATTTAACTTTAAACTGGCCGCCTGGGCCAAAGAACTTGGTTTTTTGGCCCCCCAAGGCCTTTTTTTCCCGAGATCAATAAAGCTGGCCCGGGGGCCCTGGGCCAATATAAGCTTATTTGGCCAAATAAACTTTTATTTTAGAATTGTTTACTTAACCGGGATAATTTTATTCATGGCCTCGGAACTCCTAATCAACTACCGACCCTATGAGACCAGGATCGCCCTCATGGAAAACGCCCTTTTGGTTGAGTTTCAACTGGAAAGGGGGGCCAAGGGGGCCGGTTTATTGGGCAACATTTATCTGGGCACGGTCATTAGGGTTTTGCCGGGCTTACAGGCGGCCTTTGTCGATATTGGTTTGGACAAGGCGGCCTTTTTGTACGTTGACGATATTTTTGACAGCGAGAAAGAATTTTCCAGGTTATTGGGCACCCAAAGCGGCGACGAGGATAACGGCTCAAGCCATGAAGAGGCTCATGACGGCCTGGAGGTTCGCTCGGATCGCTCCGATCGAGACAGCCGGGAGCGCCTTGACCCCTATGAGGAGCGGCCCGAAAAAGCCATCAGTCAACCCATAGAATCGCTCCTCTCCGAGGGCCAAGACTTACTGGTCCAGGTCTCCAAGGAACCCATTGGTCAAAAAGGGGCCCGGGTAACCACGCTTATTTCCATCCCCGGTCGGCGCTTGGTTTTGATGTCCAAGGTGCACCATCTGGGGGTCAGCCGTAGGATTGAAGACGAGGACGAAAGAAAAAGGCTTAGGGAGATCTTGGAAAGCCTACCTTCCGAGCATGGCTTTATCGCCCGAACGGCCGCCGAAGGGGCCACGGACTATGAAATAAAAGCCGAGGGTACTTTTTTAACCCAGCTCTGGCAAAAGATCCAAAGCGAGGCCGACCAATTGGCCGCCCCGGCCTTGGTCCATCAGGACCTTGACGCCACCTTAAAGGCGGTTCGGGATCTTTTTACCGATCGAGTCGATCGCTTGGTCATTGACGACAAATGCCAGTTTGATAAGATTAGAAAATTCCTGTCGGCCTTTTCGCCGGAACAGACCCCGGACGTGGCCCTTTACGAGGGGGCCATTCCCTTATTTGAGGCCTACAACGTTGAAACCGATTTGGCCAGGGCTTTAAACAAAAAAGTTTGGCTCAAAAGCGGCGGTTACGTGGTCATTGACTCAACTGAGGCCCTGACCGTCATTGACGTCAACACCGGCCGCTACGTCGGACGCCATAATCTGGAAGAAACCATTCTTAAAACTAATCTTGAGGCGGTTAGGGAAATCGCCTACCAGTTAAGATTAAGAAACATCGGCGGGCTGATTGTCATTGATTTTATTGACATGGATAAGGAATTTAACCGGGAAAGGGTCAGTCAAGCCCTAAGGGAAGTTTTAAGATACGACAAGGCCAAGACCAAGTTTTTACCCATGAGCGAGCTTGGTTTAATCGAGATGACCAGAAAACGCACCCGGGACAATATTGATCGCCTGATGCGCGGGCCTTGTTTTTACTGCCAAGGCCAGGGCTTTTTACTGTCCCCGGTCTCGGTCTGCCATCAAGCCTTTCGGGACCTGGAGGTGGCCGCCCAGGATTACCCGGGCCAGGCCCTAACCCTAACGGTCCACTCTTCGATTAAGGCCCTGATTCTGGATGAGGGTTCGGCCTTGGAAGATCTGGAAAGGCGCCTGGGCCGCCCCATTACCATCAAAAGCGACGAGAGCATGCACACCGAAGCCTACGCCATTGAGCCGGCCGGGCCGATTAACCCGGCTGGGAAATAATTCGAGCTCGAAAACTTTGGTGGTATAATGGCTCAACTAAATAGTTCCAGCTCTCCGGCCAAGATCGGGCCGCCTTGGGCCCGATCTTAAGCGGTTATTTTTTTATAACTTTTTACCATCCCTAAGGATGTTTAATTTTCCATAAACAAAATTAACCAATATACATATATACTGGTTCAAAGATAACTTTAAAGACAGCTTAAAGGTATTTTTTAAGACTAAAAGTTAGGCTTCAAAGTAAAGTTTGGACCCAATCCCCCCTCTTACATTGGAGGCTAGTTGGGGTACTAGCATGAGCTCAATAAATTTTGACATGGTTAAGCTTAGACTGCAAAAATCCATCTTTCTCCATAACCCCAATTATCGGCAGCCGGCCCGGGGTGAGGTCATCGCCCTAGGTTTAAGCCTTAGAAACGCGGCCGATTTTTCGCAAAACGGCACCACGGCTAATTTCATCCAGTCTTTTAAAACCCAAAACGGGCCCGAGGTGCCTTTTACCTTGGAAGTGGAATTCGCCGCCGTGTTCGCCTTAACCGGACCAATCAGCCCAGCTGAACAAGAAAACTACATCCATAAAATTTTTCCCCAAATGGTTTTTCCCTATACCAGAGAATTCGTGGCCGAGACCACCAGACGCGGCGGCTACCCGCCCTTGATTTTAAATTTAGGCCTTTTTCAGGACTCGCGTTCCGATGGTTCCACCTCGGCCAGCGAGCCTTTAATTGGTTCAAAGTGGCCTCACTAAATTTTTTTCTTTACCGGACCCTGGGCGCCCTGGCCTTGGGTCCGGCCCTGGCCTTACCGGTCTTTAAGGGCCGTTTTGGCACCCGTTGGCCGGATCGCTTTGGTTACACCTTGGCCGGTGGCGGCCAGCCCCTCTGGCTCCACGCCGCCTCGGTCGGCGAGGCCCAAAGCGGCCTTTTGGTTTTTGAGGCCCTGCGCCAGCTCGGTTTTAAGGAGCCGGTTTTACTTTCAGCGGCCACCCCGGCCGGTCTGGCCATCCTCACGGCCAAAACCAAAAAGGCCCAAAACTACCAAATCGCCGCCCCGCCCCTGGACTTCCTAGGCGCCCCGGCCCGCTTCCTGGACCGGGTCGTGCCCAAGGCCTTAATCATCATCGAAACCGAGATCTGGCCGGAACTTTTTTACCAGTGTCAAAAGCGCTCCATCCCGGTTTTGATGCTCTCAGCCCGGCTAAGCCAGCGCTCCCACCAGCGGCTAAGGCATTTTAAAGCCTTTATGGCCCAAACCCTGTCCATCCCGGCCCTGGTGGCCACCATTAGTCAAAGCGATCTGGACTTATTGATTGACCTGGGACTTGAGCCCAAAAAAGCCCAGGTGCTCGGTTCGCCCAAATACGACGCCCTGATCCAAAAAGCCGCCGGCCTATTGGCCCAAGGCCTTCCGGCGGCCCAGGCCTTTTCCGAAAAACCCTTAATCCTGGCCGGCTCCACCCATCCCGGCGAGGAAGAACTTATTTTAAGCTCAATAATGAGTCTGGCTAAGCCCGAGGCCGCCCTGGCCCTGGCCCCCAGACACCTAACCAGGCTAGCCGAGCTGGAAAGCCTGGTGGCCTCCTTTGGCCTAAAGCCGGTCTTATTTTCCCAAAGCCATCAGCTTAGACCCGGTCCGGGCCAAGTCACCCTGGTCGATAAAATCGGCCTACTTTCTGACCTTTATGGCCACTGCGATCTGGCCATCATTGGGGGCAGTTTTTTTGACCGGGCTGGCCATAACCCCGCTGGCCATAACCCCTTTGAACCGGTGGCCTATGGCAAAGCCCTGATTTTTGGCCCCAATATGTTAAGCTTCAAACGGGAGGCCGAGGATCTGGAAGCCCTGGGCGTGGCCACCCGAACGCCCAAGGCCTTTTTAAACCAAGCCATCTCGGACTTACTTGAGGAGCCCGACCGGACCCGGGCCCTTGGTCACAAGGGCCAAAAGTATCTGGCCAGCCAAAAGCTGGTGGCCCCGGTTTTGGCCCAACTGGCCCTGGATTTTTTAGAAAATCTTAAGGCCAAAGCCCAGGAAAATTAAGCTCTCCAGGGTTTTGACTTTAAAATTTCCCGGTTAATTTAGCCATGAAATTTTTAACCATCAGCTGGCTTGGCCCCTTTCTCCTAATGGCCTTATGGGCCGCACCCCTTTGGGCCTACATGACTTCCCAGTTTTTGGGCGGTTTTCCGGGCCTGTGCGAAGACGATCAATGTTACGATAACGGAAGGCCCCTAAGCCAGCCGCCCCCGGATTTGACCAGACACATTTTGCAACATCAGTTAACCTCGCCGACCTGCCCTACGGATCTAATCTGGATCTCTTTGGAGTATCCCGGCAACACCGGCAGCCCGGCCCTGGACGCTAACCTTGCCAAGGCCATGGAAGGCACCTTTAATGATCACAAAAACCGGGCCGATAGCCTAAGCTGCAATGATTTTGAGGGCTGCCTGGGTCACTGTTTACCGGTGGGCTTTGAAATAAAACAATACGTGCACCAGTCCAGTCCCGAGTATCTTTCCATCTTTCGGGTCGAACGTTTTTTGGGAAATTTTCGTCAAAACAGACATATACGCGGGACCGTTAACTACGTTTTTGAAAACTATTCTCTTATTTCAGGTGAAAAACTCAGACTAAAAGATATTTTTGTCAAGCCCAATAGGGCCGTTCCCAAATTCTGGGCCAAAGTCAGCCAACTAATCGCCAAGGACTCGGGCTGTTCCCTAAGAAATCTTCGCCTAAAGGGCCGCTCCATCTCGACTGGTCACCTGGAACCCGGTGATCTGATCCTAACCCGGGGCGGGGCCACCATCGCCCTGACCGCCCAGGCTTCTAGCCCCTGCCGTTCCCAGGCCCTGGACTTAAGCGTGGCCGAGATGCTGGAAATCGGCGCCTACCCGGCCCTTTGGGACGATAACTAGTCCTGGTCCCAAAGTCTAAAAAAAGCCCAGCCCAGAAAATAAAAGCCCATGCCCAAAATCATTACTGGCCTATTTAAGGGCCTTAACCTAGTCAGCCCCAAAGATCTGGAGATCCGCCCCACGGCCGCTCCGGTCCGCGAGGCCCTCTTCTCCATCTTGGATCAAAAACCCCTGGGGGCCACGGTCCTGGATCTCTTTGCCGGCACCGGGGCCATGGGTCTGGAAGCCCTGTCCCGAGGGGCCGAAAAGGTCCTTTTTTGCGACCAGTCGCCCCAGGCCCTAGCCACCATTAGCTCAAACTTAAAAAAAATCCCCTCAGGCCTACTAGCCAAGACCAAACTAATCAAAGCCACCTTTCCCAAAGACTTCCCGCTTCTAGCCGCCCATGGGCCCTTTTCCCTAATCCTACTGGACCCGCCTTACGCCGACAACGTTTTTAACGTCCTTTCTTTCCTCAATTTTGCCGCCCAAACCGACCTAGCCAGCCCCCAAGCCACGGCCGTCTGGGAACAATCGCCAAAAAGCCTTAACTACTGGACCCCCGAGGACCTACCCCTCTGGGATATCCTCCTAAGTCGCCGCTGGGGCAAAAAAGCCGCCGCCATCCTCCAAATCAAAACCTAAAAAAACCCTAAAAAAAGCCCACACTCACAAAAAACCCTCCTGATAAAACTTTAACAGCCCAGCAAATGAAAGTCTCGACGACTTTCATAGAAAAACCTAAAAAAAGCCCCTCCAGAATCTCTCCAGAGGGGGCCAATTTACCTATAATTACTCAAAAACTCAAATTTTTTCTAAAACTCCCCAAACTCCTACTTAAGCAAATTCAGCTTACCAATCAGAGGAAACTCAACGAATTTTCCGTTTAAACAAGCGAATATCTGCCTTAAGACAAAGCCCATGACCAGTAATTCAATTAGGATCCAAAAAAAGATCACCAAGATCAAAGGGACCACTTGCTCCATCCGGGTTAGGGCGTAAAAGAGCCCGAAGTAAACCACCCAAATGATGAAATGAAGAATTAATACTAATAAGCCTTGATTGGCATGCTTACGGGCAAACCTTGAGCCCAGGCAAGCGAAAATGGGAATTAAAACCAAAAGCGGCAAATACGACAGGGCGGCCACGATCTTATCGCGCCTAACTTCCTCGGCCTCAAAGACCACGGGCTCGGGCCCTCCCGGCCAGTAGCCTGGCTGATAGGGCCCTCCAGGTCCAGTTCCTGGCCCCACCGGACCCTGAAAGGGGCCGCCTGGATACTGAGCCATATTGGGCTGTTGATTAGGATGGAAGGGATTATTTTCTGTCATGATCAAGCCCTGCCCTTCTATATTTCTAAGTATTTACTGAAAAATGGTATGGGTAAAAGATTGTCGGAAAGACAATAAACTAGGCAAACAATGGACAAAATCCCAAAAAAACTACCGGCCACCAGCAAAAGAATCAGGGCCACGGGCCATAAGGGCGTAAAGCACAAAAGCGACAGGGGGTAGCCGACCACGAAATTAGCCACCATGAGCAAAATGCCATTATTGACGTGAACCCGGGCGAACCTGGACTGGGGCCGACACAAAAACGGAATCAGGAAAAAGATGCCAAAATAAGCCAAAATGGAAATCCACTTGTTAGTCCGCGCGTCGACCGGGTCAAAGTTATACTTTGAGATGGGCCCGGCCACATAGCCCGGCCCATAACCTGGCCCCGGCGGGTAAGGCGGGGCCCCATAGGGCCCCGGTCCCGGAGGCGGATAAGCCGGCCCAGGTCCATAAGCTTGACCCGGTGGCGGATAACCCGGAGGCGGGCCCATAGTTGGCCCCGGCTGAGGCGGCCTTTGACTAAAGGGTGGTTGACCTTGGGGTGGTTGACCTTGGGGCGGTTGACCTTGGCTAGGCGGGCCTGGCCAAGCTTGACCCAGGGGAGGCAGATTTTGAGGGGGCATTTGAGGCGAAGGCGGATTAAGCTTTAGGGCCTCTGGGCCAATCTCGGGCTGGGCGCTTACTTGGTGGTCATCCGCCGAAAGGGAGATGGAATCCGGAGTATTTTGGTCATCGGACTTTGTTTCTTCGGACATGGCTCCTCCAAAGTCAAATTATTTTTTATTTTTTTATTTTTTCACTATCTTATTGTCCCTGGCCGAAAAGACCGAGGCGCAGGTGATGGGCATACGCCAGCCCACCCCAAAGGCCTGGTTGGAGACCTTTAGAACCGGGGCGGCTTGACGCCTTTTGTATTCACCTAGTCTAACTAAGTTAGCCACCTTTCTAACCACGCTCACGTCTATGCCGCGTTTTTCCAAGGTGCCGGGGCCTTCTCGATCTTCTAAGAGAAATTTTAGGATCTCGTCTAGTTCTTCATAGGGCGGCAAGCTATCTTGATCGGTCTGGTTGGGCTTAAGTTCGGCCGAGGGCGGTTTGGCGATGGTGTTTTCCGGGATGATTATCCGGCCCTTGGCTTGGTTTAACCACTTGGCCAATCGAAAAACTTCGGTTTTGTAGAGATCGCCTATGACGGCCAGGGCCCCGCACATGTCGCCATAGATGGTGCAATAGCCCACGGCTATCTCGGACTTGTTACCGGTGGTTAAAAGTAAGCTACCAAACTTATTGGCCACGGCCATGAGTAAAACGCCGCGGATACGGGCTTGGATGTTTTCTTCGGTGGTGTCTTCTCTAAGGCCTTTAAAAGTCTCGGCCAGGATGTCGGAAAAAGCCAACATGGCTTTTTCAATGGAAAGAACCCGAACCGAGGGGATGCCTAGATTTTGGCAAAGTTCTTTGGCGTCGTCTAGGCTGTGTTGGCTGGAATAGGGCGAGGGCATTAGGATGCCAGTGACGTTTTGCGGGCCCACGGCTTCGGCGGCTATGGCCGCCGTCAGGGCGCTGTCTATGCCTCCGGAAAGACCGAGAACCACGCTTTTGAGGTCATTTTTTTTGCAATAATCATAGACGCCCAAAGTCAAGGCTTTATAGATTTCTTGGTCCGGATTAAGATTTGGGCCTGGCGGGTTTTCTTTTAAAAGGTCCAAGCATTTGGGATAAAACTGATCTTTTTCCTCAAACATAAAGGGATTTCTGGAATAGAATTTTTTGGCTTTTTCTTCGCTCTCGGGCACCTGGCCAGGACCTCGGCCCAGATCGCACAAAACCAGATCTTCCCTAAAAGCCCCGCCCCTTTCCAGTATTTTTCCAGTGGGATCGGTCTGAAAACTTCGGCCGTCAAAGATAAGCTCATCGTTAGCCCCGACCTGGTTGACGTAAAGGGTCTGGACCCTATGGTGCCGGGCTTGGGAGCACATCATGTCCTCGCGAAGATCTTGCTTGGAGACGGCAAAGGGCGAGGCCGAGATGTTGACCAAAACGTCATAGGGCGGGTGATTGGCCAAGGGATCTCTATTGTAGAGCGGGTAAGGCCAATAAAGAAAATCGTTCCAAACGTCTTCGCAAATGGTTAAGGCAATCCTAAAGCCCAAGCGGTTATAAACCACCGGTTCCTGGCCAGGTTCAAAATATCTGGCCTCGTCAAAGACGTCATAGGTCGGTAGAAGCCTTTTGGCGTACTTGGCCTTGATTTCGCCTTTTTCCATAACCAGGGCCACGTTTTGGAGCTGACGGCCGTAGCGTTTGGGATTAAAGGCCACCGAACCGACGATCAAGGCGATGTCCAGATGGGCGATACTGGCGGCTAGCCGGGTGGCCGCTTGAGTGGCCTCTTGAATAAAAAATTCGTATAACAGTAAATCCCTGGGCGGATAGCCAATAATGGCCATCTCCGGGGCGATGGCCAAACTAGCCCCCAAGGAGGCGGCCAGCTTGACCGAGTCCTCCAGTTTCTGGCAATTTAAACTAATGTCACCGACTTTAGGATTTAGTTGAATGAGAGCGCAAAGCAAGGCTAATTATTTTCTTCCCGCCAAAAAGCCCCCAGGGCTTTGCCCAAGGCCTAAAAAGCGAACTATTTAAATAAGTTGATAAATTATAAACCCAAGACCATCAAAATGACCAATCCAGCCTATTTTTTTTCCCCCTAATCCAGCCAGACCAGAGAAATAAAAAAAATAGCCCAGAGAAAAAAAACCAATTTTAAAAAAAATTTCACTACTAGGCTAATCAGCCAGTTCTGTTTTCCTTTTTTGACAAAAAAATCAAAGCCAGCCCTAGGCCAAGCCTAGCCGGCTTGTCCAAAAGCCCATAAGCCCAGCTTTTTTACCAACCAGGATCATGATGGCCCCTTGGACAAAAACCGATCCATAAAGTTGACGCGGTTATTATGGCACAGTTTAATTGAAATTTGGGAAAATTTTCGCCCAGCCTCTCTCGCCCCAGCCCCAGCCCCTCGCCCCAATGGCCCGGCCCCAATGGCCTGGCCCGAATGACCCGGCCCGCCAGACTGACTAACTATGTTGAGATACTTTTTACGGAAAAATACCTGACCTGATGAGACCTCTCCAGGGCAAAAGTTTTTCCCATTATTTTCGCCCCAATGCTAAAGCGCCCCCCCAGCCAAAATCGCCTCTGCCCAGAGAGAGGCGATTTTTTGTGGGGGGCATATTTTTTCCCCTGGCCAGATCTTGTGATTCTTTTGACCAATACAACTGCCCTTACTAGGTAATATATGGCTGGCTTTAAGTTAATTTTAAAACCAATAAGCTTAAATCGATATCCAAAATCAACCTGACCAGGTGGCTTTCGGCCAGCCAGTCTGACTTGACCCTCAGCCCGGGCCCGGGACTAGCCCAAAGCCAAGTCCTGGCCAAATCACCCTTGGGGACATTTTTCCTAGGCCCCTAGAGCCTTATTTTTTTCCTTTAGGCCAGATGGCCTTTTTTAAAAAAA
>JAITJP010000484.1 GCA_031278835.1 Deltaproteobacteria bacterium | reverse complement strand
CAGCCGCCGCTAATGGCCAGGGTTTTGGCCATGGGCAGGTCCTTTAGGCTGACTATGCCCAGGGTTTTTTGGTAAGTTCCAAAAAGGGGCAGGTTGTAAATGGTCCGGGCTAGGCTAAGAAAAATGATTAAAGCCAAGACCAGGGGCCCGGCCAGGTAGGCCCCGGAAAGGGAGAGAAGAAAAGAACAGTTACCTAAAAAAATCAAGACCCTTTTGTATTTGACCATAAAAATGGCCCGATCGGGATCATTGGTGCGGCTGGAAGCCCTGTCGATAAAGGCGTTTAATAGGTGCATAAACTGGGCAAAGAAAAAAAAGAGCCCAAAATATAGGCCCGAAAAGGGGCAACCGGCCACCTTGGCCAGGGCCTGGCCCAGGCAGCCCGCCCCCAGGCCAATGTAGATATTGGATAAAACCAAGGCCCGCATAAAGCGCTTCAAAAAGTTACTAGGCGAGGCTTCCCCGGCCCGGCTGAGGGCCTCAAGTCTTTGTTTAACTGACCTAATCTGCCAAAGGGGCGTGGAGGCCCCGGCGGCCAAACCCACCGAGGCTAAGCCCTTAACAAAGTCAGCCTCGATTTCCTCGGGACCCTCGACCACCAGGGTAGGTAGTCCGGCCCGCTGGCCCAAAGCCCCCAGGCGCTTGGTATTGCCGCTGTCGCGGCCGCCCACGATGACCAGGGCCTTACATTCCCGGGCCAGGCGCCTGGCCTCAGACTGGCGGTTAACCGTGGCTTGGCAGATGGTGTCTATGGTCTTGGCCTCTGGGAAGCGCTCCAGGACGGCTTGGCTCATCTGGGGCCATTTTTCCTTGTCCTGGGTGGTTTGAGCCACCAGGAGGACCTTTTTTAGATTAGGCAAGGAGGCGACTTTTTCCGGCCCAGAGAGCACCTGAGCCTGGCCCTGGGCGTAGCCCAGAACGCCCTCGACCTCGGGGTGACCGGCCGTGCCCCAGATAATGACGCTGCCGCCCTCCTTGACGTGATTGGCCACCAGTCTTTGCAAGCCGGCCACCCTGGGACAGGTGGCGTCAATGACCTTAAGGCCAGTGGCTTTGAGCTTAGCCTCCTCAATGGGGGCCAAACCATGGGCCCTAATGATGACCGTGCCCTTGGGATCGATTTCATGGGCATCCCCATTGGCCCCATCTTGGGGCCAAGGCTTAAGCCCCTTACTGGCCAATAAGTCCAAAGCCCCCTGGTTATGGATAAGCGGCCCATGGCTGTAGACCGGGCCCTGCCGGCTCTCCAAACAAGCAAAGGTCAAGTTCATGGCCCGCCGAACCCCAAAGCAGTAACCAATATGTTGAGCCGTTTTGATCCTCACCTGGGTCTCCATTTTTAAGAAAGCCCTGGCTTTCTTGCCAGTCCTGGTCAATTAATATTATAATATAAGCCACGGCCAAAGACCTCCCAGGTCTGACCTGGACCTGGCTTAGCCAGGCCCTGGAAGTAGCTTAAGTGAAAGTGTTTTTATAGTCAACCAGATATGATTTTTATGTTTACATCTGCCCTTAGGAGGCTATTCCTAAGGACCAAGAAGGACGGATTTTTATGAAAATGGTTATTTCTATTGTTGGTTTCGTAGGCCTGGTCTTGTTTTTAATCCTCTGGCTGGTCTCTGGCTCCAATCTAAGCGACAGCCAAAAGGAAGTGACTAATCTAAGAAATCAAGTGGCCGATCTGGAGAGCAAAAACTCCAAACTGCAAAGCGACCTTAGCCAGGCCAATTCCGACTTAAGCTCCTCCAAGAGCGCCCTTAGCGCCAACGCCACTGATCTGCAAAATAAAGAAAACGAACTTAATAGGTTAACTCAAGACAACGATACTTTGAAAAGAAACTTAAGCGACTCGGAAACGGCCTTAAATCAGCTTAAGTCCGACCAAGCCAAGGTTAGTCAGGAAAATGCCAGCGTCAAAGAGGCCCACCAGGATTTTCTTAACCAGATCGGCAGCCTGACCGCCCAGGTCACCACCATTAGCCAGGAAAGAGATTTGTTAAAAAACCAACTGGACCAGGCCCAAAAAACCATCGAGGCCTTCAGGACGGCCCCATAAGCCCTTTTAATAAGGCCCGGCCTAGCCATAAAAAAAACCCCTGAAATATAAATTTCAGGGGCTTTTTTATTTATTTTTGAAGAAAAAAACCGTTTTTGGAGATCTACTGTTCGTTTTTTTTGGGCAGAACCTTGGATAAGTCTCTGGGGCTGGGCTTGGTTATTTTGCCGCTTTTGATGCACTTGGAGCATACCCTGACTTTTTTGGCGTTCCCGTTGACGACATGGCGGACCGTTTGCAAATTGGGTTGCCAGATCTTCTTGGTTTTGTTATTGGCGTGGGAAACGTTGTTGCCGTTTTGTGGCCCTTTTCCGCAAAAATCGCATACGCGGGACATTTCAATTCCTCCCATGGCCCTAAAGGGGCCTCCTAACCGGCTAAGACCGGAAACACCTTTTATATCACAAGATCGGCTTTGGGGCAATCTTTTTTTTCAGAAATTTATTTCCCGGGACTTACTCCCGGGAAATGAACATGAGGGCTTCTTTGACTATGAGATTGTCTTTTTCGGTGATGGGCTGAACCTGTCCGTTAATTAGGCCGTAAGCGGCCAGGACTTTAACGCCCTGGCTTAGGCACCAGTCCATAAAATCAGACAGGGTTAGGACCCTAATGTTGGGCGTGTCATGCCACTGGAAGGGCAGACTCTCGGTCACCGGCATACGGCCCTTAACGGCCAAATCATAGCGGGTTCGCCAGTGACCAAAATTGGGAAATGAAACCACCGAGCGCTTCCCGACCCTAAGCATCTGGTCTAAAACCATCAGGGGATCTTTTAAGGTCTGGATGGTGCTTTCCAAAATTATGTAGTCAAAGCTTTGATCGCTAAAGTCACCAAGGACTTCCGAGAGATCGATATTTAAGACCGGAACGCCCAGTTCCATGGCCGCCATGGCCGCTTCGGGGTCGACCTCGACGGCTTGGCCGTGAACCTCCATCTCCTTAATGAGCTGGCCTAAAAGTTCACCCCGGCCGCAGCCCAGGTCCAAAACGTAGGCCCCCCGGGGTATTTCCTTAACGATGACCCGATCTTGCCAGCGGTACCGAGGGGCCAAGCTGGAAGCGCTTTGGTCATAGACCTGGGCCAGGGCCTGGAGGAGCTGGGGGTCAAAATTTAAGCGATTTTCGGAAAGGGCCTTTTCCAGGATGGCCAGATCCGGGTGGCTATTATGGGCATTAATGGGCCTGGTCAATTGAACACCTTAGAAAAAAGCCTGGCCCCAGGGCCGGCCCGGCCTGGGCCGGGGCGCCTGGGGCTGGCTTTCTAGAATTTTTTTAAATAGCAGGTAATGAGG
>JAITJP010000420.1 GCA_031278835.1 Deltaproteobacteria bacterium | reverse complement strand
TTACAAGAAAATTTTCAAAGAACTCATCTAAGGTTGGGTCCTCAATGTGCTGTGAGGACTGGTTTGCCGAAATCTTCCCCACTTTCTGAGCCTTACTAGTGGTTTCGTCTTGGGGCTTTTTCTTTGGCGCTTTTGAAGAGCCCTTTTTGTCTTGGGCGGGTTTTAGGGGCTTTTTAGTGGACTCGGGGTCCTGGGCCGCGGGCTCCTGGGATTCGGGGGAGTTGTTTTGAAGGCCAGGCGGCGTGGGCTCCTGGCCAGGGGAAGAAGTGGCTAGGGAGTTGTTGGGTTCGGATTCAAGAGGTTTGTTTTTCAATTTTTTCATACCTTTTTCGGCTTCACCGTTAGTTGGGCCGTTTAACTGATCCATTAGCGGATCTGAGGAAGCCTTATCGTTTTGGGCGCATAGGGCCTGAGGGTCTAGGAAGTTAGTTCTCTGGTAGGTGTTTTTAGAGGCTTCCAAGTAATCGCTTTGATGGCGGGTCTTTTTAAGTAGAGCCTGGCCATAGTCAAAAGCGCTCTCCAGCGAAGTGGAGAGGTTTATTTCAAGTGTTGGTATTATGGTCATCTGGTTTAATAACAGGGGCCAGGCCTTATCCTGATGGTCTTTTGGGGACTGGTTAGGCAAAATCTCCACCTTGGTGGCCGGGGCCACTGCAGAGGCGCTTTCCTGGGTTTGGCCATGGGGCTGAAGCTCTTGGGCTTGGGACTGGTTTATTATGAGACCGTCTAGGTCGAGCTCATTTTTGGCAAGCGGATTTTTGGGCTGAAGGGCCGAGGCTTTGGTAGTCTCCTTTAGCAAGAGTTCAGAAATGATTGGGCTTTTTTGGCTAGCCACCTTGCTGGATTGACTAGTGGCGGCAAGCAGATCTATTGGGGCCCTATTTTGGCTTAACTCAGGGTCTTGGGCCTTGGTTGGGCTGGTAGTCAACCTAAGCGGTTGGTACTTGCTTGGCACCAAGGGCAGATTAAGGGCGGCTCTAACGAAGGGGTCATTACGTAAGATTTTTATTCTTTTGGACCAGTCGATCTGGTCCGTTTCCGGGGCTTGGTCCACCTTGGGGGCGACCGGTAGGGCTGGAGCAAGGTCCACCTTGGGGGCGGCCGGTGAGGCTGGGGCAAGGAATAGTTTTAGGGCCTCCCTAACGAAGTTGTCGTTGGAAGAGAATTTTTTCCCTTTGCGGCTACCATGGGTGGTTTTATTATGGTTTTTGATTAAGGCCTTTAGTTGGACGTGTTTACGATTTACCGTTTTGCCTCTAGGGTTTTTGTTATGTTTATTGGACATGGGCTCCTCGTTTTAATGGCTTTGGTCTGGCCAGGTGAGCCAGACTAAAAAAAGCTTATGGATTAAAGATTTTTTAAATACTCAAATGAAGGGGGCTGATTTTTTAGGTCAGGCCCATAAATTTTGTCTAGCTTTGTTTAGGTGACTTCTTGGGCCTTCTGCCTGGCCGGGGCAGAAGGAGGCCGAGAAGAGGCCGGCGGGCTTTCTGATGAGGGCTTGAAAGTCTTTCGCCGAGAGTCTGGCCTGTTCGAGCCTGAGATTTTTAAAAGGGTTGGTGGTCATGGGCGCCTTGGTTGGTTGACTTTGGTCTGGCCGGCTGGGCCGACCGGAAAGGGTTTTGGCACTGGAGTTTTGTTTAAAACTCAAATAAGTGGGCTTGATTTTTGTTTTTTTCATAAATATCACCAGAGATTTAACCTAACTTTGTTTAGGAATTTTTTCTTGGCCAGGGCTTTTTCCTCTGGAGAGGGCCGGCGGCGGTCAAGGGAGCTTGAGGGATTAGGCTGGTGGCCTTCCAGGTCATCAAAGAAGTCACTGGACGGGTCTAGGTTAAAGGGCTCGTCCGGGAGGTCGGAATCGGAACCGGGCCGGCGCAGGATAAAGGCATCTCGGCCGCGAGCTTCGAAGTAAGGCACCACCTGGGGGGGATTGTGGCTTTGATCCAGGTAGCCTTTGGCCTTAAGCTCGTCTATGGTCAAAACGATTTCGTCGCCGCTTTGAAAGCCCAGTTGAAAGGCGGTTAGGGCCTCCTGGCCGCTTAAAACTATTTGGTAAAAGTTTTTGTCGGCTTGGTTTTTGGACAATGACTCCTCCAGGGTTAAGACAATGACCGGGCTTTGGTTCTTGGAAGAGAGAATGTGGAGTTTACCCACCTGGCCGATGACCGTGTGCGATTCATAGCCATAGCGTCTTTTTAGTTTTTGTTGATCCATGGGGCTAAGCTCACTTTCCTGGGGTTTTTTCCTAGAGTTTTTGTTTGGCTTAGCTCTGGGCGGAGAGCGGCTTACCGGTCCCCGCCTAGGGCTAGGCGGTATTGGTTTCTAAGGGCTTGGCCGGAGCCGGCTTCAAGGTTATCAAGGCCGATTAGGGCCAGGAGATTAGAAATGTTTTCCAAGTGTTCGTTTCGTTTACGGCTTAGCTCCAGGTCTATGGCCATCATGGAGGCCAGTTCTCTAAGCAGTCCGGCTTCGGGCAGTTTGGGCAAAATCTCCTCGTGCCAGTTGCCGGAGGCCAGACGGGTATTGGTTAATAGCCAAAAAAGGGCCTCGTAGCTAAGGCCATCCGGAGTAAGACCGGGCACGGGACCCTTTCCGCCCATCTCGCTCCATTTGGACTCAGCCCAATGGCTGAGGTTGTCAAGGGTGGGGGCCCGGTCGGCCAGTTTTTGAGCCAAAACGCTTTGGAAGAAATTTTGGCGAGCCTCGTGGCGGTTTTTTTCCGCCTCAAAAATGCGTCCGGCCGGGCTTTGGCTTAAATTTTCCGGCAGCTTTTGAAGGGGCATGGGATCGCTGATGGCTTCCAGGAGCCGTTCGGCTTGTTTAAGTTCGGCGAGAGTTAAGGTCCGGCCGGAGGACAGGGCCCCCAAGAGAGCTGGGCTCATTTCCGGCGGGGGAAAGGCGCTTAGTTCCATGAGATAGTCAATGGGCCTATCGTGACGACTCCGACGCTCCACGACCTTGTCCATGATTTCCAGGCCGGTTTGGGCCTGGGCTTCTTTGGAGAGCATCAATTCCCCGCCCATGGTGTCGTTATCGCAGCCGGTTATGGGTTGGGAGGCCGAGTCGTAGGTTTTTTCTATGTCCCTTTTGGCCGCTTGGCGGTCGGCCGTTTCTATGGCTTGGCTTATGGACTCTTGGCTCATGAGGACGGCCTCCCGGAGGGCCACCAGGTCCTTATGGAGGTTTTGGGTCTGGTAATTGGCCGCCTGCTTAATGGAGGCGTCCAGGGCCGTGCTTATGCCGGAGACGATGGTTTCCGCGGCCGAACGGACTATCTGAGAAATGGTGCCGCAGCCGCAGGCGGCCGCCTGGGCCGGGCTGGCCGCCAAGGTCATCTTTAAAACCAGGCTTAGGGCCAAGCTGAAGAGAACTAGAAAAAGAAAGTTTTTGGCGTATTTCTTTTTTTGTTTAAGGGTGAGCTTTATCATTTGAGTACCTTTTTATTTTTTTTTAAAAAATAGAAAAAAAAATTGGCTGAAAAAAATTTTGGCTAAAACTTAGACCCTGGTCCAGATGGTCCCTTAGGGCTAGGCTGATCATCAGGGTCTGGTGAAGTTTGGGCCTGGCTTTGGGCAGAGTCCCTCTCGGTTGGCTTGGGCCCGGACGATTCGGCCGGGGCTGGGGCGGGATGGTCTGGGCCGGCAAAAAAACTCTGGCGATCGTTTTTATCCATGGTGCGAAGGGCTTGGCGACAGTCTTTGTAGGTTGGCCTTAGATCCATGAATTTATCGGCCGCCCCTTTAATAGTGGTCTTGATGTTGCCCTCGGAATCAACCCAGGCCTCGGCCCGGATGTTATCGAGTCTAAAAAGAACTTGGTCACCCACCTTAAAATTCAAATTCTTGAAGGCGTGGGCTTGGGTCTCCCAGAGGCTGACCTCATACCAAATCAGATCAATTTGGGGCTTTCGTTTGCTCCAAGGGCTTACGGCCACTCGGCAATTGATAACCTGGTGTTCTTCATAATCTTCATACCAAAGATGACCCACCCGCCCGACGATGACGTGTTCGGAAAAACCCAAGGCCTTGTCTGGATCCAAGTTGTCGGGAAAGCTATCGAGGCCTTTGAAACCGGCTTTTTGGGCTTTTTGAGCTTTTTGGGGCCGACTGGTGGTCAGCCAGTCTTGATGGGCTTGTTGGGCCTGGCGACGCTTTAGTAAGCTATCTTTCTTGTTTATGTGTTCGAACATGATGGTTCTCCTTAGGGCTCCATTTCAATTAAGGCGGCCTTGGCCTGGTTAGGCCGGGGGCTCATGACTTGTACGCGGTCCAAGAGAACCCTTAGCTCATCGATTAGCTCGGTTAGGACGTCCAGGCTTTTGGCATAGGGGTTATCGAGGCGGCGGCGGTTTTTTCGTCTCTCCACTTCGCTTTTAAGGCCGCCCGGGTAAAGCTGACCTAAAAGGCTTAGGCTTTTTTCAACGCCGTGGGACTGATAAAGGGCCTCTCTCACGGCCATGTCCTCGGCCGTGCTGCTAAAGGCCCAAAGCAGTTCCGGGGAGACGGTGTTGGTTAGGATTTGTTGGCTGGTGCCCTGGGCGGTTCTAAAAAGGGCGATTAGATCGGCGCCTAGGGCCGAGGGTTTACCTAGTCTTTCCAGGGCTTGGGACAGGGCCTCATTAAGGCCAAAGATCTGGGTTAGTTCCGAGCGGCCCTTTTGGGTACCCGATCCCAACAAAAAGATGGAAGTGGCCAGTTCCAAGATGACCGGGGGAAAGTCTTCCCAGGATTGGGAATAAAGGCCAATGGAGAGATTCCACTTACGAGATTCCCTGGCCGAGGTCTCCAGATCGCTAATTAGTTGGCCGCTTATGGCCGCGAGGCCGGTAACCCGGTGCAATTCGTCATAACAAAGCCTTTTGGGCTCCCGGCGCAGATCGCTAACCATCTTTTCGTGATAGGGGCGGAAGCTCTCGGGAATGAGCGGCAGATCGGT
Source organism: Deltaproteobacteria bacterium (assembly GCA_031278835.1). GTDB lineage: Bacteria > Desulfobacterota > Desulfarculia > Adiutricales > Adiutricaceae > JAIRNQ01. The sequence continues at coordinate 1,666 of JAITJP010000420.1, read as the reverse complement.
TGGGGTAAAAAAGAACTTGGCCCCAACCAGGTGTCTGGCCAGCATGTACATAACGGCGGTTTGGCGATCCCCGGCCGCCCCGCCGCCGCGGGTGGCCACCTCGTCTAAATCCAAAGAAACTATTCTGGCCTCGGACAGGGAGAACTTGGTGGGTCTGACCAAAAAACGGTAATTGGAAACGGCTTCGGTTAAAACCCGCCAAACGTAATCAAGGACCATTTCTCCGGTGGCCTCGATTTTAAAGTTATAGGTGGCCCTGAGACCCTGGTGGTTTCTGACTTGGGAGATGACGTCCAGGAGAGTGGGCACGGCCAGTCTTTGGGCCAGGTGGGCCTCGTGGTAGAGGCCCTGGGCGTAAAAAAAATCAACCAGTTCCCAAAAAGAACTCTTCTCGTCTAAGGGAAAACCCATGGACAGGGCCAGATCGTGTAAGTGAGGTTCCGGGGCTCGGCTTAGTTTTCTGGGCTTATCGGAGAGTTCTTGATAGGCGGCCAAGATGGCTTGTCTGGCGATGCCGTCCACTCCGCTGGGCGGGGCGCTTTTGTCTAAAGGGGTAGCCAGTAAACAAAGAAAATTAACCAAAAAAGCCGCCTGGGCCGGCAGGGGTTCCCGGCAACCCAAAGGGGTATCAAAGGGATTAACCGATTCACTGGGATCCATCTTGAGGCGGTGGTGAGCGGCCAAGTGTTTTTGGTGATCGGGCAAGGCGTTTTTGATTAGGTTTATTAAGCCCGAGGAACTGGGTCCCACGTCTATGATGGAAACCCAAGGTAATTCGACCAAACCGCCTTGGAGGCAAAAGGCCAAATTAAGGCTATTTAATAAAACCGATTTGCCGCCGCCCATGGGGGCCAAGCCCAGGTCAATCCAGGCCGACTGGACGGTGCTATTGGGGGCAAAGGGCATTATTTTGCCGTCCGGGGTTCTTAGGACCAAAGGCCCCTTGGACCAAGGCGAGGCCGGACGGACCGGGAGAAAGGACCAAACCGAGATTAAGGGAGCGGCCGCCTTGGGGGCTGGACCATGGTGGGGCATCATGGCCGGGAGAGCGGCGCATAGACCCAGTAAGGGATCGCCCCAGACTTCTTGAACCTGACCCTGGCCCCAACCGGAGACCACCCGGGAGACCCGGGACAGTCTTCTTCTAAGGGCCCGGGCCGCCTCATTAAGATTGTCGTGGTCAACCAAATCAACGAAGGTGTCAAAGACCATGGATAGACCGACCACGATCTGACCCCTTTCGGTTAGTCTTTTTAGGGCCGTAAGGGATGAGACCAAGGCCTTATTGTCCTTTGAAGAAAAACTTAGGATACTGGCCAAGGCGCTTTGGAGACTTTTTCCCGATAAGCCATCGGGCGTTAAATTCAACCGTAGGCGCAAGGGATCTTTGGGCCGGCCGGTGGCCAAAACCCTTTGAAGTTCCGAAAAGGGTCTGGGCGATCTTGGCGGAACGGACATCAGAAAAGGGGCGTGCAAGCGCTGTCCAACCAAGATCATGGATCGATCGACCACCTTGGCCTCGCTGGGGAAGATTTGACTGGCCAGATTTGGGTAGAGTAAAAAACCCATCTCTTCCACTCCACGATCGGGCTCCAGAAAGGGTCGAGGATCGCCTGGCAAAAGCGGCTTAAAGTCAGGATCGGTCAAATTGGGATCAAGGCCCTTT
>JAITJP010000403.1 GCA_031278835.1 Deltaproteobacteria bacterium | reverse complement strand
TTGGTAAAATTTTTGTCCGTATTTGTTAAAAAATTGTCTTGACAAATTTTCCAGGGCGTGATAATTAATAAATACATCAACAATACCAATTGGCGGCCAAAGTCAATGTTCAAGTATCTCGAAATCGTCGAGTGGGTCAAAAGGGAAATTTCCGACAAGGGCTTTGCCCATGGGGACCGGTTTCTTTCCGAAAGCGATCTCTGCGCTAGGCTAAAGGTCAGTAGGCAAACGGTCAGGCAGGCCTTGGCCGTTTTGGAGACCAGGGGTTTTATTTCCAGGCGAAGGGGTAGCGGGACCTTCGTAACCCTGCCCGGCCTTTATGACCAAGCCCAAGGGCAAATCGTGGGAGTGATTTCGACTTACTTTTCCGATTACATTTTTCCCCACATCGTCTCTGGCGTGGAAAGGGTTTTGGCCAAAAACCAAATAACCATGCAGCTGGCCGTTACCAATAATTTGGTCTCGGACGAATCTAGGGCTTTACGATCCATGCTGGATCGAAACGTGGCCGGATTGATTGTCGAGCCCTCCAAAAGCGCTTTGCCTAACCCCAACGTCAAGCTCTATGAAGAAGTCAGCCGCAAACAGATCCCTTTGGTATTTTTTAACGCGGCTTATGGCTGGTCGGATTTTCCTTTGGTAGCCATGGATGACGTGGCCGCTGGACGGATAGCCACCGAGCATTTGATTTCCCTTGGTCACGAAAAAATCGCTGGAATTTTTCTCTTGGACGACATGCAGGGGCACAAGCGATATCAAGGTTTTTTGGAGTGTCAGGGCTCCGACGGTCAAGCGGAAAACCGGGTTTTGTGGTTTTCCAATAACGAAAAACCAAATTTATTTACCTTTAACGCTGACAAGGTGGCGGATTTACTGGCCCGGGTCAGCTCGGTGGTTTGTTACAACGATAGCATCGCCTTGGGCTTATACGAGTTTTGCCGGGGCCGAGGAATCAATATCCCCGATGACCTTTCCATTGTCGGAATTGACGATTCCCGCCTGGCCACCATTTGCGCCGTCCCGCTCACTTCCGTAAGGCATCCCCACCAAAGGCTTGGCGAACGGGCCGCCGAAACCCTTCTTTCCATGTTGGGTTCCACCTCGGCCGGAAAACAAGGCCACCTTTTTGAGCCAATATTGGTCAAGCGGGAATCGACCATGAGGGCTGGCCTCGGGGTTTTTGGCCAACGGCCAAGAAAGTTGACGGCCTAAATTTTAAGGCAGCCCGAAAGGCCAATGGGGAAATTTGAAGCGGGCCTTTTGAAGCGACTATTTTTATTTGGCCAAAATTGTTTTGGCCAAAATAATAAAAACAAAGATATAAAAACTTAAATAAGTTTTAAATAAAATCAAAAAAATAGCCCTGTTTTGGAAAGGGCTGGTTGACCTGGCTAATGGTTTTGGCCAAACCTAAAACCTCGAGGTCACTGCCGGCTCCAAAAAGGCCCGGTAAACGGTCAAAAAGGCCCCCAGGAGCCCTTTCTCGGCCGCATTGGGGGTTATTAGGGGGGTCAAGCGGTCCAAGGCCCTCTGAGGGGCTTCCAGACCCCTTGGCGGCCCTGCCGACCGATGAGCCGCGAAGAGCCTCGAAGAGCCTTGAAGAGCTTAGACTCGGCCAAGCCCGACTCCCGGCCGGACTCAGGACTGGCTTGAGGTCGGGGGATTTAGAAATTTTAAAATTTTTCCTTTAATTTGGGCCAGCGAAAATGAAAGTAGCCTAGCCCTGAGGGCTTTTTAAACAAAGCCCAATAACCTTTAGCCAAGGCGGCTTGGATTGCCTTTTGGTCGCCATTGGTTTTGGAAAAAGCTCCATTCACAATTCGCCCAGGAAGGGCGAAAACCTTGGGAGGAAAGGTCAGATGAAGTTTAAATTAGTGTTTTTGTTGGCCGCGTTGGTGGCCTTTGGTTTGGTGGGGACGAGCCCAACCATGGCTCAAGACTTAATTAAGATTGGCTTAATTAACGCCGATCCCAACGAGTCTGGTTATCGTAAGGCTAACGTGGAGAGCATGACCTCCGCGCTTAGTAAGGAAAATGGCTTTGACGTTTCCGTGGCTTACAGCGAACGTAAAGTCGAAAATCAGATCGCCGCGGCCCAGCAGTTTATTAACGAAGGGGTCAAGTATTTGGTCATCTCGCCGGAAGTTTCAACCGGCTGGGACTCGGTGGCCCAAAGCGCCAAAGAGGCTGGCGTAAAGGTCATTGCTTTCGATAGGGTTATCGAGATGCCCGACGATGTCTTGGTGGCCAGCACCGTTTCCGACATGAGGGCCGAGGGTGACAAGGCCGTCAAATGGCTCGAAGACAAAAAGCTGCCCGTTTACAACATCATTCACATCCAAGGCCAGATGGGCACCGACGCCCAGGTTAAGCGCTCGGCCGCCTTAACCGAAGCGGCCAAGGCCAAGGGCTGGAATCTGGTGGCCCAGCAAACGGCCTCTTGGTCCGAGGAAGACGCCAAACAAGTCGTGCAGGCCGTCATTGACGCCAAGAAAGAATTCAACGTTATTTACGCCGAAAACGACAACATGGCCGCCGGGGCCGTGGCCGCTTTGGACGCCAATGGCATTACCCATGGTAAGACCGGAGAGGTCATCATCATCGGCTTTGACGCCAATCAGTGGGCTTTGAAAGAAGTCCTGGCCGGAAACTGGAATCTTGACGTTGAATGCAACCCCTTGCACGGTCCCTTGGTGGCCCAGATTATTAAGGACCTTGAGGCCGGAAAAAAAGTTGACAAAGTTCGCTACATCGAAGAGCAGGCTTTTGACACCGACACCATCACCCAGGCCGTGGTGGATGGCCGGACTTACGGTTTTGAAAATTAAGGTTTAAACCTAGGCCCAGGCCCGGGGCTGGCCCCGGGCCTGGTTTTGGTGGGAGCGAGAGGCTTATGGCCAGCCAAACGGTATTATTCGCCAAAGGAGTTTGTAAGTCTTTTCCCGGCGTAAAAGCCTTAAGGGGAGTTGACTTTACCCTTAGGGAAGGGGAGATCCACGCCCTGATGGGCGAAAACGGGGCCGGCAAATCGACTTTAATCAAGGTCTTGACCGGCGTTTATTCCAAGGACTCGGGCCAGATATTTTTGGGCGATAATCCCAAGCCCATTAACGTCAAGTCTCCCAGGGAAGCCCAGGATCTGGGCATCAGTACCGTTTATCAAGAAATCGGACTATGCCCCAATCTGACCGTGGCCGAAAACATGTTTATCGGTAGATCCAAATCGCCTTTCATTAGTTGGCGCGAAATCAACTCGCGAACGGCCAAGATTTTGAAAGATCTGGGGATACCGGCCAAGCCGGAGAGGCAATTGGCCAATTGTTCCTTGGCCGTGCGTCAGATGGTGGCCATAGCCAGGGCCATGGATTTAAATTGCAAAGTTTTGATCTTGGACGAACCCACCTCGTCACTCGATGAAAGCGAGGTGGACAATTTATTCACTCTCATGACGGATCTTAAGAACCGGGGGGTGGGCATTGTCTTCGTAACCCATTTTTTGGACCAGGTTTACAAAATCTGTGACCGGATAACCGTTTTGAGAAACGGGGAACTGGTCGGGGAATACCCCTTGGCCGAGCTGCCCAGACTGGCCTTAATCGAAAAAATGATGGGCAAAGAACTCCAGGAACTCTCAGAGGTCCACTCCGAGAGTAAGGATTTTACGGGTTTGACTCCCCTGGTGGAAGTTAAAAATTTAAAAAGCGAAACGGGCATCGAGCCCTTTGATTTTAAAAACTATCCCGGGGAGGTCACCGGTTTTACGGGACTTTTGGGATCGGGTCGGAGCGAGTGCGTCCGGGCCATTTTTGGGGCCGATAAGGTGACCGGGGGAGAAATTAAGGTCAAAGGCCAAACGGCCAAGGTTAAAAAACCCCTTGAGGCCATGAGACTGGGTATGGCTTATTTGCCCGAGGATCGGGGCCGAGACGGGATCGTCGCTGATTTATCGGTGCGGGAAAACATAATTTTAGCCGCTCAGGTCATGAAAGGTTTTTTTAGCCCCTTTTCCAAAAAGCGGGCCTCGCTTCTGGCCGATGAGTACATAAAGCTTTTAAGCGTAAAGACCGCCTCCCAGGATACTTTGGTGGGCTCCTTATCTGGAGGAAACCAACAAAAAGTCATCTTGGCCAGATGGTTACTTACTAAGCCGGATTATCTGATTTTGGATGAGCCCACCCGGGGTATTGACGTTGGAACCAAGACGGAAATACAAAAGCTCGTGGTCAGGCTGGCTTCCGAGGGCATGGGCATTACTTTTATTTCTTCCGAGATCGAGGAGATGCTAAGAACCTGTTCGAGGTTAATCGTCATGAGGGATCGCAAAGTGGTTGGGGCCATTTCCGGAAACGATCTTTCCCAGGACAATATCATGCGAACGATCGCGGAAGGATGAAAATCGTGAAAAAATTCATGAAAAATGCTCATTTTCATTCGAGCCGTTGCCTACTGAACTGATGGCCAGAGGAGAGTAATCGTGAAAAACCTCATGAAGAATCCCCTTTTCGTGCCCTTGATTTGCCTGGGACTGGTCTTGCTTTTTAATCTAATTACCAACGCCGGTTTTTTCGAAATTTCCATAAAGCGCAATAACGTGGGCAATTGGATCTTGGCCGGAAACTTAATCAGCGTTTTCAATAACGCTTCCGAGCTGGTCATTTTGGCCATTGGCATGACCTTGATTACCTCGGCCTCGGGCGGTCAGGACATAAGCGTGGGGGCTTGCGTGGCCATAGCCGGCGGGGTCATTTTAAAAATTCTCGCTTCAAAAACCGGCGCTCCCGTGGTCGTGGCCGTTTCTCTGGGCTGCTTGGTGGCCATGGCTTTTGGGGCCTTTAACGGCATCTTGGTTTCAATTTTTAATATCCAGCCCATGGTGGCCACGCTTATTTTGTTTACGGCCGGGCGCCCCATTTCTTCTTGGATTACCGGGGGGCTAAGCCCCAGGATAACCAACAGCGTTTTGGACGCCGTGGGAAACGTCATCCCCGGGGTGCCGGTGCCAACGCCCATTTTTATCGCCGCCTTTTGCGTGGCCTTTATTTTTCTGACTTTAAGATTTACCAATCTGGGCCTTTACGCCCAAGCGGTCGGGATAAGCGATAAGGCGGCCAGGTTGGTGGGCCTCTCCCCCAGGCTGGTTAAGTTCATTCAATTCGTGGTCATGGGCTTATGCGTGGGCTTGGTGGCCTTCATAAAAGTTTCCCGGGTGGGTTCCATCCAATACAATTACATCGCCAAAGACATTGAGATGGACGCCATCCTGGCCGTGGCCTTGGGTGGCAACTCCCTTTCCGGTGGGCGCTTTAGTATGACCGGCAGCATCATTGGGGCCTATACCATCCAAGCCATAACCACCACCTTACTGGCCAACAGCGTCCCCTCGGACGCCCTCTCGGCCTACAAGGCCGTAGTCATAATAATTTTGGTGGTCATCCAGTCCCCAGTCGTCAAAGACTTTTGGCGCAAGCGCCGCAAAAACGACCCTGCCCAGAGCTCCCCAAGCCCGTCCCTAAACGGCAGCCCCTCGGCCCCGACCGGCCCCCAAACAGCCAAGCCAGAGGCAAATTTGGGCGCGGATCTTGGTTCCGGTCTGGCCTCCAGTCTGGGAACTGGCCCGGGGGCGAGTTTGGCCACAAGTCAAGGGGGTGCCTGATGGCCAGGGCCGATTTGTCCTTAAAAACGCGCTCGGAACCCATGTCCGACACCACTTCGTTATTAATCATTACCGTGGCCATATTTTTGGTCATGTATCTGACCGCGGCCTATTTGTTTAGCGATAAGGGTTTTGCCAAGCCCCAGATGTTTTTCAATCTGCTAAACGAAAACGCGGCCTTGATAATCATTTCCTGCGGACTCTCAATTGTCATGATCGCCGGCGGGATTGATATTTCCGTGGGCGGGTTGACGGCTTTGATCACCGTGGCCTGCGTGGTTCACTTAAACGACATGGAGGGATCCAGCTTTTTAACTTCCCTTCTCCTGGCTTTGGGCATTGGCCTGGCCTTTGGCTTAATTCAGGGCTTTTTGGTGGCCTATCTGGACATTCAGCCCTTTATCGTCACCCTGGCCGGGATGTTTTTCGCCAGGGGCCAGGCGGCCATGATCGATACCCAGACCCGCACCGTGGCCAATGAGTCCTTTAGCGCCTTGGCCCAAATGCGTATCCGGCTGCCCATTGGTTCCCTTAATAACAATGGCGTTTTCGTTCAAGCTTACATGGAACTGGGCGTGGTCATCGCCCTCTTGGTCGTGGTCGCTCTCTTTGTCACCCTTCGCTACACCACCTTAGGCCGGAGCCTTTACGCCGTGGGCGGAAACAAACAAAGCGCCTTAATGCTAGGCCTAAACGTCAAAAGGACCAAATTTCTCTCCCACGTTCTCTGCGGTCTTCTCACTGGCCTAGGCGGTTTCGTATTTTTGCTCCACGTTAGAAGCGGAGCCGTTACCCACGCCGCTGGGTACGAAATGGACGCGATCGCCGCTTCCATTATCGGAGGAACCATGCTCACCGGCGGCGTGGGTAACATTTTTGGCACCTTCATAGGCGTCTTAACCAAAGGGGCCATAGGAAACATCGTCCGGGCCATGGGTCTGGTTGGCTCCTGGTGGCCTGGCATAACCCTAGCCGCCATGCTTTGCTTTTTTCTCATCCTCCAAAGCGTGATTACTTCCAGAAAAAAGACTAAGTTTGGCTAAGTGGCCAAAAAAATCAGTGATTAAAAATTTGTCTCAAATGCCCATAGGACCAGGTTTTGGGGTAAAGAATCAATTACAAAAAAAAACAGTGATTAAAAACTTATCCCCGAAAACCTCTTGGCCAGGGTTTTAGGGCCAAAAAATAAAAAAAAACGGCTTTAATTCCCCGGCCAGGGTTAGGCAAAAAACAAAATTAAAAACTTATCCGCGAAAACCACCTGGCCTGGGTTTTGTGGGCAAAAAATAAAAAAAACCGGCTTTAAGTCCCCGGCCAGGGGTTAGGGCAAAAAAACAGTGATTAAAAACTTATCTCTAAAAACCCCCTGGCCATGGTTTTGGGCCAAAAAATAAAAAAAACGGGTTTTAATTCCCAGGCCAGGGTTAGGCAAAAAACAAAATTAAAAACTTATCCGCGAAAACCACCTGGCCTGGGTTTTGTGGGCAAA
>JAITJP010000368.1 GCA_031278835.1 Deltaproteobacteria bacterium | reverse complement strand
TAGCCGCGGAAAAGGCCGCCGAGGTGGCTGAGGTGGCCGAGGTGGCCGCCAAAACGGAGGCCGAGGTGGCTCCCGTAGAACGCGAAAAGGCCACCCGGTCGTCAGAATGGCCCGCCGGGCTTGAGTCAAGGGGGTGGGCAACCGCGGCGCCAAGTCAATTGGATTCTGGTTTGGACCATGACCAAGTGGGCTCGGTGGGGCCCCAGTTAGATAGTCAGGCGGCCGGCCCGGGCGACCAAAAAACCGAGTCCACGGCTGGCCCCAAAAAATCTCATACCCTGGAGATGGTTCTCGGGCTGGTCTTGGGCATGGGCTTTGGTTTATTTCTTTTCGTGGCCCTCCCCCACTTATTGAGTTTTTTGTTGGGAGTGTTGGCCGGCTTTGACGAGTCGACTTTTCTCTTTCATTTACTCGATGGCCTGATAAAATTTGGCATTTTCGTGGGTTATATTTATTTGATTGGCCTATACCCAGAGGTGGGCCGGATCTATGCCTACCATGGGGCCGAACATCAAGCCATATATGTCTTTGAAGCCGGTCTGCCCTTTGAGCCAAGTTCGGCCAAAAATTTTCCCACTTGGCATCCGCGCTGTGGGACGGCTTTTATCTTTTTGGTCTTGGCGGCCAGCTTAATTTTTTTCGCCGTCATCTTTCCACTGCTACCTTCCTTTGAGCATCTTAATCGCTTGCCGAGGATTTTGGCCGGGGTGGGCATAAAGATTTTGTGCACGCCCTTTTTGGCCGCCCTGTCCTATGAAGTGGCTAAAACGGCCGCCCGGACCAAGGCCAGCCCCATCTGGAAAGCCATGGTCTGGCCGGGCCTACTTTTGCAACGCCTGACCACTCGTAAACCAGACGATTCCATGCTGGAAGTGGCTTTTAAAGCCCTGGAAGCGGTCATACCGGCCAAAAAAGCCTCTTTGTAAAACCGGGTTGTCGCCGGGCGAGAGCCCTAGCTCTTAAGGGGGCTCGTGACCTGGGCTTAAATTTTTTGCCTTGACCTAAAGCCTTAAGCTTGATAACTATTTTTAGTAGGCTGGCTGGCTAAAGGTGGCCCCTTGTTTGAAATTTTTTTTCGGCTGGATGTTTTTTTTTGACCGCCAACTAAGTCACAAATTAACAAGATTTTACTAGCGGTATTTTTTTATTTTTTTGGATCTCTCATGACGCCCATTTCTTTCGATAACTCAGAATTAACCGAACTTGAATCTCGCTACGATTCTTTGGAGCGTGACCTTCAAAGTCCCGATCTTCTACGGGACCAGAGGGCTTACGCGGCCACGGCCAAGCGTTTTGTCGAGCTGGGGCGGATACTGGAAGTTTGGCGAAAACTTACAAAAATCGAAAAGGAAATCGAGGACACCAAAAGTTTATTGGCCGACCCCAGCGATGAAATAAGGGAAATGGCCCAAAGTGAGCTTGAAGAACTGGGTCAGAGTTTAACCATCACCAGTCAGGAATTAAAAACCCTTTTACTCCCCAAAGATCCCAACGACTTTAAAAACACCATCGTTGAGATTAGGGCCGGAACCGGAGGCGATGAAGCCGCCCTTTTTGCCTACGATCTTTACAGGATGTATTGCCGCTACGCCGAAGCCAAGGGCTGGCATTACGAGCTTTTAAGTTCCAATTCGTTTAGCGGAATCGGCACTGGCTTTAAAGAAGTGATTTTTCTTGTCGAGGGTGACGGGGCTTACAGCCATCTTAAGTACGAAAGCGGGGTCCATCGGGTTCAAAGGGTTCCGGCCACCGAGACCCAAGGCCGGGTTCACACCTCGGCCGTGACCGTGGCCGTTTTGCCCGAGGCCGAGGAAGTGGAAATTGATTTTAGGCCCGAGGAAATTAGGGTTGACGTTTATCGCTCCTCCGGTCCCGGCGGCCAAAGCGTCAATACCACCGACTCCGCGGTAAGGGTAACCCATCTGCCTTCGGGCATGGTGGTTTCCATCCAGGATGAAAAATCGCAGCATAAAAACAAAGCCAAGGCTTTAAAGATCCTCCGGGCTAGACTTTTGGATAAGGCCAACCTGGAACAAAAGCAAAAAATTAGCGAGGAGCGCCGAGAGCAGGTCGGAACCGGGGATCGCAGCGAACGAATCAGAACCTACAATTTTGCCCAAGGCCGGGTAACCGACCACCGTATTGGCCTGACCTTGTACCGACTCCAGGAGATCCTGGATGGAGATTTAACGGAACTGATCTCCCAGATCGGGGCCCATTTCCAAGCCAAACTTCTGGCCGAGGCCACTTTATCCCATGCCTAAGCCAAACCCGATGGTTTTAAATAGCCTGGGCCCGGCTAGGGTTTTTTTACAAGCCAAACCCAGCCGGGTGATCTTCATAATCTTCAATATTGCCGCGGGTTGGTCACATGTCTGAACGAACCTGGACGGTTTCCCAAATCCTCACCACCACGACCGAATTTTTGACCAAAAAAGATCCTTCCTCGCCAAGGTTAGACGCCGAACTTCTCCTTAGCCGCGTCCTAAAACTTAACCGGGTCAATTTATACGTTAACTTTGAGCGGGTCCTAACCACCCAAGAAATAAACGCTTACCGGGAACTTATCCGCCGCCGGGGCAATCACGAGCCGGTCGCTTACATACTGGGTCACAAGGATTTTTACAACCTAAAGCTGAAGGTTACCCCAGCCACCTTAATTCCCAGACCGGAAACGGAGCACTTGGTCGATGAAGTTCTAAGGTTACTTAGAAAAGGCACCAAGGACGAGAAAAAACCCTCCGAGGGCCTTGATACCATTCAAAACCTGGACGATGAGATTGAAGAGACCGGCGATGACATTTTAGAAGAAACTTTTGAAGACCAGCTTGATGACCAATTAGGGCAGGGTCTTGGGGCCAGTCAAAAAGGCCGGTCAGGTAAGGGCCAAGCCGGACAGGCTGGCCAATCTGGCCAGGCCGGACCGGCCGACCAAGCCGGACAAGCCGGCTTAGAAAAATCCCCGGCCTCGGGCCAAAGGTCAAGTTCGGCCACTTCGGAAGTTTCTGAGGTTAAGCTTGAAGAAAACCAAAACGAGTTTTTGGTGGCCGACATCGGAACCGGCTGCGGGGCCATCGCCCTGGCCATTTTGGCCTCCTATCCCAGGGTTAAAGTCGTGGCCTCGGACATCAGCCCTGAGGCCTTAAAAGTGGCCGAGGAAAACGCCAAAATAAATAATCTTCAAGATCGGGTGCTTTTCTTGGAAGGAAATCTTAGCCAACCCTTGGCGGGAAAAGTTTTTGACCTTATTTGCGCTAATCTGCCTTACATCCCAGACGCCCATATGGAGACGCTCTCCCCGGACGTGGCTAACTTTGAGCCTATCATGGCCTTAAAAGGCGGACCGGAGGGCCTAGATCTCATCTCAGAGCTAATGGCCGAAGTCAAACCCTACCTTAAAATTGGCGGCCATCTGCTTTTGGAGATCTGGCCAGATAGCGTCACCAAGCTCAAAGAAATCGCCCAAGCCGCCGGCTTTATCGCCTTGGAACCCTTGTTAGATTATTCCTCAAAGGCCAGAATATTCGTGGCCAAAAACCCCGCCCCTTAAAATTAGCTTATCCCTTAATCCTCGCGGCTAGCCCCATTTGAATAAAAAAAATCCCACCACAAAAAATACTTTTTTTCTCGCCTGGCCAATTATCCCGGTCTCTCTGTCAAAAGCCCGCCTCTTGTAAGCCATAAGCTCGATTAGGGCAGCTGGGGGTATTTTTATTAGCCCCGGCCCGGGGAGAGTTTTTTTTTTGGGGCTGGGCCCAGGCGGAGATTTTGGTAATTTCGTTGGTTTGGATATTTTCTTGTCAGCCTATCTATCATTATGGTATACTTAAAGACTGAATTATAGTCGCCATAGCCATATTAGATTAAGGCTTAAATGAAATATCATGTAAAATTGATACTTAGATAAATGTAATTAATGGTTTTAAATCGAAGCTAAACAAGCTCAAACCAGGCTTTTTTAATGGCTTATTTGATCAGGGTCATTTTTCAAGATAATTTTTAAAGGCTATTCGTGTCGTTTTTTAGTTTTTTAAAAATAAGGGAAATTTTTCGGAGTTTGGCGCTGGGCGGCCCGGGGGGGCCCGGGGCCGGGGGCATTTTTCGGCCAAAATTGGTAACTTGGATAAAATTTTTTATGGCCTTAATTGGGCTATTGGTTTTGGTTTTGGGGCCAGCGGGGCGCTCTTTTGGCCAAGCCGAGACCATGGGGAGCCAGGGGGCCCCTGGCCAGGGGCAGGAGCGGCCCACGGCCGCCCTTAAGACTTGTTTGAGTAACCAGGAGTTGCTTTCGGCCACCGAGCTGGATTTGAGCCATAGCTATGTGGAGCGGCTCGATAAGGCCTTGGTTTTGTGTTATCAAGCCGGCTATGAAAATCCGGACATTCCCGAGGTCTGGAAGCGATTGGGAGCTTTGGCGGAAAGCAAAAGTTTTTTTCTAACCGATATTAAGGAAAGGTTTGATTTGTTAGCCGAGGCGGCCGGTCATTTCAGCCATTCGGCCAGGCTGGAGTTTGAAAAGTCAAATTGGGAGTTTTTGGAATCAGAACCAGGCGAAAAAAAGGTCCTATTAACCGATCCCTTTTTAGCTGATCTGATTTGGCTGGGCCGCTTAAGAAGGGACGAAGTGACCATGGCTGAAATATTTCAGCGTCACGCCGCCGAAAACATGGATCCCAGCCATCGGCCGGAATTTTGGCGAGAAAGGGCCTTGTTTATTCAGGCCAAGGGCGATTGGCTCAAGCAGGACCAGGAACTTAATGAAGCCCGGGAGGATTTTAAAAATCTCTGGTCAACCATGCCCCAGGAAGTGCCTTGGCGAAGTATGGTCGATAAATTTGGGCCTCAAAAAATTAAAAAAGTCGAGGTAATGGAGGCCTGGGCG
>JAITJP010000358.1 GCA_031278835.1 Deltaproteobacteria bacterium | reverse complement strand
GTATTTTCAGACTTTTTGTTGATTTTTTAGTTTTTTAAGTCTAGGGGCCATGAAAAAAAGTCAGTTAGAAAGGCAGCTTGAGCTAGCTCGGGGCGGTCATCTGGACCAAGCCATTTTGGGGGGGCCAGAGGGCTGGGCTACCCAAAGGTCTTTCTGGTGACAATTATATCATATTCCATTTCGAAATGTCATTTTTCGTAGACAATCCAATAGATAAGGCCAGGGTGAAATTTTTTGAGCCTTGCGGCGGGGCTTTAGGCGACAAGCCAGCCAAAGTTTTGCTAGCCAAGAGCGCTAGCGGTGAGGGGCCAACAAGGCCGGAAACAAACTTGCTGTCGTTAAGAATCAAGGCTTTGGTTGGTAGGGGCGGCCGGGCCGGTTAGGCCGCCTTGGTTGGGGCGGCCCAATAAAAGGGCCAGGTTATAGGGCTTTTTAGGAACTGGCCGCCAGGTTGGATAAGGCCACCTCAAGAAGCGATTCGGACTTTTGGCCATCGGAGGGGAAGTTGGCTTCGGAACGGTGAAAGACAAAGTTAATCCGGCCCGTGCGGGTTGGGATGGACCACTGGCTAAGGGTTCTTTGGAAATTTACGATGGCGTCGTCGAGATTGAATTTATCGGTCGAGGGGGCGGCTATGCCAAAAAGGCCATAGGAGAGGTGGCCCAATTCCCAATCATGGGCCGAGCGCTCCAAAAGCACGTTGGCCAGTTCTTTTAGTAATTTCGCCGCCTCGGCCTGGCCAAAACTTAAGGCGTAACGGCCAAAACCGGAGACGTTGAGTAAAGTAAGGGTTACTCCATCTTGCTTATGGGCCTCAATCAAACGCTCCAGGCGATCTATGAAATAAGTGCGGTGGGGTAAGGCCGTCTGGGTTTCGAGTTGATTTAATTCCAGGACCCAGTTTAGGAGTTTAAACTGCTGGTAGTGGGAAGACAGCCTTAAGGCCACGAAATCAAGAAAATGAATGGCCTCATCATCCAGGATCTGGTTGGCTTTTCCGGCCAAAAGAAGGGAACCCCTGACCGCGCCGTTATAAATTAAGGGCCAAGCGTAAAAGGTGGCGGCTTTTTTTAAGGGATCGCCGGGGTAAAATATGAAGGGGAGTTCCTCCACGCTTTTGATGGAGGTGATGGCCAAGGGTTGGGCCTGTGAGTGGACGTAACCGGCCAGGCCCGATGACATGGGCTGCCTGGTATCCAAACTCGATGGCAGGGGTTGTCCGGCGATGATGACGTAGTGATTGGGATCGCCAACCAAGATCTCGGTTAAAAAACCCCAGGAAAGATTGGAGTAGGCCAAAACGAACTTTAAAAGTTCCTTTGGCCAGGGGTTTTTCTCGTCATGGTAAAGAAAGATTTCTTCCAATTGCCAGCACAGCGTTAAGGTCGCCGCCTTGGAAAGTTCTTTGGGAGAGGCGGGCGGGGGACTTGCTGGGCTCGACCTACTGTTTATTTTGCTTAGGACCTTGTCCAGACCCTGGCCAACTTGCTTGATAAGACTGTTGCCGCCGGTTGGGGGGGTGTTACGCTTTGGGCTCACGACCGCTCCTCATGGCCGGGCCTTGGGCCCGGTTAGCGCCGGTGGCAGCCAATCGGTCAGGTCGGACCTCTGTGGTCGCCAACGGTCTGGGAGATCTCCAATTATATTTATGACAACTTGAATCGTCCAAAAATGGCCGGACCATTTGCCCAGCCATTACCGGAAACTCAGTTAGGTTATCTTAAGGCAAGACTTTCCCAAAAAGCCGTATGGCTTAAGGGTTTGGGAGCGTCGAGTGAGTTTTGATTCTTTCCGCGGCCTGGCTAAGCCGCGGAAAGATTGAACCATAAGCAGGGCTTAAAAACCGTCGTCCAGGTCTGGATTGTAGGAGCCGTCGTCGGAAGATAGATAATCATCGACGGTGTCGGTTTTGACTTGTTCCTTGGCGCTTAGCGGCAAGACCTTGACCTTGATGGTGGCGGTAACGTCTTGGTGAAGCTTGATGGACACCTCAAAATCACCCAGGGTCTTGATGGGTTCGGCCAGGCGTAGACGCTTACGATCCACGCTAAAACCTTGTTCCTCGGCCGCGGCGACAATGTCAGCCGGGGTGACCGCTCCGTAAAGCCGGCCTTTGTCGCCGGACTTTCGATACATGGTCAAAACCAGCGAAGAGAGCTGGACTTTCTGGGCCAAGGCCGAATTTTTGGCTTCCTTGGCCCGGGTCTCAAACTCTTCGCGTTTGCGGGCCAGGGCTCTGAGGTTGCTTTTGGTGGCTTCCTTGGCCGAGCCGCTGGGCAGCAGAAAATTCCTGGCGTAACCGGGGGCGACTTTAATCACCTGTCCGGCCAATCCCAGGTTATACACGTCTTTGGTCAGAATGATTTCCATCGGTCCCGACCTCCATCAATACTGGCTAGACGGCACCATGGCCGTGTAGGGTAGTAAGGCCATGTAACGGGCCCGTAAAATGGTCCTGGTCAACAGCCTTTGGTGTTTGGCGCAGTTGCCGCTGATGCGTCTGGGGACGATCTTGCCCCGCTCGGTCACGTAAGGCCTGAGGGCTTTGATGTCCTTGTAATCAACCGTGTCTATGTGATCGGCGCAGAAGCGACAGATCTTACGACGATAGGGTTTTTTCTTACCCCGGCCGCGGCGGGGATTCTTGTCGTCTGAACCACTGTAATCAGCCATGATGGTTCTCCTTTACTTCGTCTCGCCGAAGGGCTCTTCGTCGATTAAATCTTCATGCTCAGGGCTCTGGTCGGAATGGTCCGAGTCGTCCGAGCCAGTGGATTGTTGATCCTCGTCTTGGTCCTCGGAATCATCATAATATGAGTCATCCGACCGGGAAGATTGACTGGCCAAATAGGGCCCCTGGATTTGGCTCTGCTGGCTTTTTTCTTTCTTGGCCGCTTCGTTGGCTAGGTTGTCCAGAACGTTTTGGTATTTTTCTTCGGTGAAGTTTTTGTCCAAAACGATGGTCAGATACTTGAAGACCTGCTCGTCGATCTTGAGGTTACGTTCAAACTCCGAAGCCACCTCGGCCTTAGCCCGGTAGTCATACAGAATATAAAAGCCGTAGAATTCTTTCTTGACCGGATAAGCCAGCTTCATTCGTCCTTTTTCTTCGCAACTGATGATTTGCGCCTGGCCCTTGTCCAAAATGCCTTGGACCTTTTCCTTAAAGGCGTCGATCTGTTCAGACATCAGGTTGGGGGAAAGGAGGATGTAAGTTTCATACCTTCTAAAATACATGGTCACTCCTCATGGACCTATGGCCCCGCATAAAAAAATGTTTTTCCGTCGGGGCGAGAGTGGGGCCGCCATAAAGGCGGCATGTTAAACGGGTAAAATACCCTAAAATACCGCCCATGTCAATAGTCCTAAAACGAAAAATTTGTTGTGGCTATGGCGAAAAAAAAATTCACAAAATCACCTACTGTTAAGTCTATGGAATTAAATCAGCTTTATTTTTTAATAAATAGCCCTGGCTCAGCCGGGGCTCAGGCCGAACTTTACTTATGGCCCCAGGTTTTCTAAAATTCCAATTTTACCGGCCTTTGGTTAAAATGGCTGAGGCCCGGGCTTTTTTGGCCCCAAAAAAGCCCGGGGCAGTGACGGGCTTTTTTTTGATTATTTTGGTTTTTGGCCCTAGGGGAAGCGACTTTAAGTTAACTTAAAAAAGTAAAAACCCATAAAATCATGAAAGACCTTTTTGACCATGCGTTTAACCATTTTGACAGAAAGCGATCATGAAAAAGTCATAGAGTTGTGGGATAGTTCGGTCTCGGCGACTCATCATTATATTTCTAAAAAAGATTTTGATTTTTACCGAACTATTTTGCCAGAATATCTTTTAGAGGTTGATTTATACGGCGCCGTTGATAAAAATAATAAATTAAAAGCTTTTATGGGAGTCTCCAGTGATAAAATAGAAATGTTATTCGTTAAGCCAAAGGAAATGGGTAAGGGTTATGGAAAATTCTTGGTAAATCACGCTATTAATAAACTAGGCATTAAAAAAGTTGACGTAAATGAACAAAATACCAAGGCTTTAGGCTTTTATGAAAAAATGGGTTTTGAGATGGTCAGCCGTTCAGAGCTTGACGGTGAAGGCTTAGCCTACCCGATCTTGGCTCTGAAATTTAAAGACTGAAAAATATTTTGGGGCCAGCCTAATAATTTTTTGGCCCCAATCGGGCCAAGTCGAAAAAATGGCCCAGGCTGGTTTTAAGCCCCACAGAGCTCTTGGCCTTGAATTTACCCCAGATCCGGCCGCCAAAGGGCCCCTAGGGCCATTTTTGACCGTTTACGGGCCCAATTTCGAGGGGGGCAGAGCTGGCTTTTTTGGCCAATCACAAAAGGGCCAAAAAAAGCCTCGGATCAGGGCTTAGCCGTTTTTACTCAAATTTTATTTAAAGCAACTGGGTGGCCAGGAGTCTAGCCAAACGTTCGGCGGCCTCCTCCAAAAGGGGTTCGGCCTGGGCCATAGCTTCTTTGAGGCTCATGGGCCCCGGGCTCATGGCCATGATGGCCGAGACATTTTTTTCATACATTTTTTCATAGCCCGGGCCCAGGGAAGCCGAGAGACAAACCGTGGGCAGACCCAAGATTTTACCCCTTTGGGCCACCCCGACCGGGGCTTTGCCCCAGACGGTTTGCCCGTCGCTTCGGCCCTCGCCGGTAACGATTAGCGAGGCCCCGGCGGCCTTTTGGTCAAAATTACCCTCGTTTAAAACCACCTCCAGGCCCGGACAAAATTTAGCCTCAGTAAAAAGCATGAAAGCCGCCCCCAGACCGCCGGCCGCCCCGGCTCCGGGGGCCTGGGCAACCTCCCGGCCGGTCAGTTCTTTGGCCACCAAAGCGTAACGGCTTAAGGCCAAATCGAGTTTTTTGACCAGCTCAGCATCGGCTCCTTTTTGGGGTCCAAAGACGGCCGAGGCCCCGTCCGGCCCGACCAGGGGATTTTGAACGTCCGAGGCGATGACCATGGCTATCTGGCTGAGCCGCTCCAGTTCTTGGCTCGGTTCAATCCTGGCCAACTCGGCCAAGGCTAAACCGCCCGGGGGCAGGGGCCGGCCATTTTTATCCAAAAATTTTAGCCCCAAGGCCGAAAGCAGACCGCTTCCGCCATCGTTGGTGGCGCTGCCCCCCAAGCCGATGATTAGTTTTTTGGCCCCCCTGGCCAGGGCCTGACCGATCTGCTCTCCTAAGCCAAAAGTGCTGGTAACGGCTGGGTTTAGCTCATCTTGGCTTAATCTGGTTAGGCCGCAAGTCGAGGCCACTTCCAAAACGGCCGTCTGATTGTCACTTAAAAACCCATATGAGGCCTCAACTAGCCGGCCCAAGGCATCCCGAGCCGGCTCAAAAAACCTCTGGCCACCAGTTAAATTGACTAAAGTCTCCACCGTGCCCTCCCCACCGTCGGCCACGGGAAAAAGCTCATAAGTCGCCTCGGGCCAGACCCTTAGTAAGCCCTTTTTTATGCATTGGGCGGCCCGCAGGGCCGATAAACTGCCCTTAAACGAGTCAGGGGCGATGACGATTTTCATTAATAAAAACCTTGCTCTGAGGGTTAACTCAAAGAAAAAAATCACCCGGCCCAAGGCCCGGTTTAATTTTGACAAATGCCAAAAGGCTATAAAAGCCTTTGGTCAATTAGACTACAAAAGCCAAAGGATATTCAATAGCCAAGCCCTTCTTAAAAGCTCAGCTTTACTTTTGAGCCAATATTTGGCTCCAAAAGGAAAAAGCCTCCTAGGTCAGTGCCCTGGGCGGCCCAGCCAGACCAGGGCCATCAAGGCCGGGCCGGCGGCGAAAAATAATTGATCGAAACGGCAATAATGTTAAAATAGCCACTTTCAGGCCTCCGAAGCGGCAGCCTTGGCCAGAGCCAAGTATTAAAAAAATGTGGCTGAAAAAAACCAGGGCCAAATTGGGCTTAATTTTATTCGCTCTTGACTAAGTTACGAGTTTAGCCTTATATGTTAGGGAGGCCTTGATTTAAAAGTTGAGCTTAGCCAAATTTTAAATGGTTTTAGGGCTTTGATCTGGCGGCCCTTTATTTGATTTTTCGAGGTAAGCTTATGGATGATTGGTTAAACTTACGAGGCGATAGCTCCGGTAAACAAAAATCATGGCGAGGTCCTTTGTTACTGTTGGTCATTTTGGTCATGATCGTGCTGGCCTTTGTCTTAATCTACAAAGCCGGCCAAGCTAAGCTGCGGGCCAATAAAAGCATGGGCCAGATCCAAACCGAGATGACCCTCAGGGTTTAAAACGGGCCGCGGCCTTAAAAAGCCTTTTTCGCTTAAATAAGCCCTTGATTAAATAAGTTTAATTTGTTTAATTTTTTTTAATGGCCCGTGACCCCTTTGTTTTTTATTTTTTTTACCAGGGCTAGGTAAAGGAGTGACCAGAACATGAATTCAGGAGCGGAAAAACTTAGGTTTGGCAAGAGACGACCTAACCGGAGTCCTTTCTTTATCCTGATTATTGTCCTTCTCTTGGCCATTATTGGTTTTTTAAGCTGGCCCCTAATAAAAAATCGCTTTAATTTAACTTCAGGCCAACCCGAAAAAACTGGCCTGGCCCAGACCGAGGCCCTTAAAAGCCAGGCGGCCGAGCCCAAGGCCGCCGAAAAGCCCACCGAAGTGGCCGGTCAGGCCGACCAGGCCAGCCCTTTGGCCGAAAAGGCCCCCCAAGAAGAAAGTGAGCCGATAGCGGAAGTCAGCCCTGAGGCCAGTCAGCTTAGTTACCAGAGCCCGGAGCTGGTGGTCGGGGAATCGTCGGTTAGGCAAATTTTAGATAACGTCATGGCCGCCTGGGTCTCCGCCTTGGATAAGGGAGATTTTAGTCAATTTCATCAAATGATTTCCGCCTCATGGCAACAAAAAGACAGCCCGGCCCAGCTCAAAGCCACCTTTGTGGTTTTGTCGCCCTATCTGGAAAATCTCCGGCTTTTTCCTTCCCGGGGCAAGCTGGTTTTGCTGGAATCAAGACCCTTTGCCATGGAAGGCCTGGACGGGGCCGATGGCATGCCCTGGCTTAGGGATAACCTCGGACCGGAAAGTCCTTGGCTGGTTAAGGGAGAGTGGCGAGTCAACAAAACGGCTTTGGGCTTTACTTTGGTCCTAAGTCTGGAAAACGGCCAGTGGAAACCCACCGGGCTCATGGTTAAGATGTTTAAATAAGATCTGGCCAAGTTAAGTCCCCCCATAAAAAAAACCGTAGGGACCAAGCCCTACGGTTTTTTTTATGGGGGACTTTTTTATTTTTTTTAGGCTTTGCCGTTGGAATGGTTATTTTGTTGGATCTGGTAGGCGGCCATGTCCAAAAGTCCGTGCCCCGAAAGGCTAAAGACCAGGCAACCGGGGCGGCCTTCTTTTTCCAGTTCTTGGGCCAAAAGGCAGGTCTTGGCCAGGGCGTGGGCCGACTCCGGGGCCGGGATGAGGTATTCTGACCAGGCCATCATTTGGGCGTATTTGAAGCAGTCCTCGGAATTGATGGCCGCGGCTTGGATGACCTTGGCTTTCAAAAGGGCGCTCACGATTGGGGCGGCCCCGTGGTATCTCAGGCCGCCGGCGTGGATGGCCGGGGGCTGGAAATTAGTGCCCAGGCTATACATGGGCATTAGGGGCGTAAAACCGGCCGTATCCCCGGCGTCGTATTTAAACTCCCCGGCCGTTAGGGTTGGGCAGGACTCGGGCTCCACGGCGATGGCCGTAATCTTGTGCCCGGCCAGGATGTCTTTGACAAAGGGCGAAACCAAGCCGCCAAAGTTAGAGCCGCCGCCGTGACAGGCGATTAGATAATTGGGCTTTTCGCCAATGGAGGCCAGTTGCTTTTTGACTTCCTGGCCAATGACCGTTTGGTGCAAAATAACGTGGTTTAAAACACTGCCCAGGACGTAATTGGTGTCAGGCCTGGAGGCGGCTTCTTCCACCGCTTCACTGATGGCCAAGCCCAAAGTGCCCAAGGCCTCGGGATTGGCGGCCAGGGCCTTGCGGCCGGCCTCGGTTTCCTGGCTGGGGCTGGGTAAGACCTCGGCGCCCATCAGGTTCATGATGATCTTGCGATAGGGTTTTTGTTCCAAACTGACCTTAACCATGAAAACCCTGGCCTGAATGTCAAACTGCCTGGCGGCCATGGCCAAGGCCGTGCCCCACTGTCCGGCCCCGGTTTCCGTAGTCAGCCTGGTAATCCCGGCCATTTTGTTGAAATAGGCTTGGGCCATGGCCGTATTGCTTTTGTGACTTCCCGAGGGCGAGACGCTTTCGTCTTTGTAGTAAATACGGGAAGTAACGCCCAGGGCCTTTTCCAAACGTCTGGCCCTGACCAAAGGGGTGGGCCGCCAGATCGAAAGCGCCTCCAAAACCGGCTCGGGGATCATGATGACTTTTTGGTTACTAACTTCCTGCTCAATGAGAGCCGGCGGGAAGATGGCTTCAAGATCCGCTGGCTTGACCGGCTGACCGTCGGGGGTCATGTAAGGACCAAGCGGTTCGGGCAGATCCGGCAGGACGTTATACCAGCTGGTGGGCAGCTCGCTTTTGGGAAGTAAGATTTTGTTTTCGATCGTTGGCATGAGAACCTCAAAAAAATTTACCGGACCAAAGGTCGGCGGGCGGGAAAACTTGTCCCTTGAGCGGACAAAGTGAAAGCAAAAAAAAGGAAATTATCAGCCATATCCAAGCGCCCTCGGAAAGAAAAAAAAATCATCTTGGCGAAAACGACCGGAATCAAACTTGAGTGGGGCCATGGGCCAGCACGCTGGGAAATTTAACACAATAAGCCCAACTAATCCAGGGCCAAGGCCCCAAGCCAAGGGGCTGGTTCATTAAAAAAAGCCTCTCTGAAGCCCTGGGACCTGGCCTTAAGTTTCATTTGTCCAATACATTTTTTTAAGCCAAAATCACTTTGGCTAAATTTTAAAATTTTCAGGGAAAATTTTTAGGCTGGCTTTGGGAAAAATCTCTTAGGATAAAATCGGCGGCCTCGGGAAAATCTTTGACCATCAAAGTTTCCGGGGGGAGGTATTTTTGTTGCCTTTGCCCGTAACTGGTCAGAACCAATATGGCCCGCTTAACCCCAATGGCCAGCCCGGCTTTGATGTCCAGGGCTTTGTCGCCGACCATGTAAGAGCGGGCTGGATCCAAAAAAAGTTCTTGGCTGGCCTTTTGAAGGAGGCCCGGGGCCGGTTTTCGACAAGCGCAGCTCTCAATTTCCGGGTTATGGGGGCAAAAATACCAGCCGTCCATCTTGAAGCCAACTTTCTCAAACAAGTCCTGGTCAACCTGGCCATGGAGTTTAAAAAGGTCTTGACAAGTAAAATAGCCCCGGTTTATGCCCGATTGATTGGTAATGACCACCAGGGCCAGCCCGCTGGCCTTTAACCTGGCCAAGGCCTCCGGGACCCGGTCAATCCACTCAAAGTCCTCGAATTTGTATAAATACGATTTGTCGTAATTGAGGGTGCCATCCCGGTCCATAAAAACGGCCGGCCTGGGCATCCGGCCATCAGAACTCATGTCTGGCCTCGCCATTTGATTTTTTTTGATTAAAAACTTATTTGATTGGCATGGTTTCCAGGGCCAGGCTCAGGATCTGGCCAACCTTTTCCACCGAGGCCTGGCCGCCCAGTTCAAAGGGCAAATCAAGACCCTGACTTAGGTAATCTTTGACCGCCCTTTCGATGGCCTGGGCGGCCTGGCTTTGGCCCAAGTGGTTTAGTAGTAGGGAGCCGGAAAGGGTGGCGGCTATGGGGTTGGCCTTCCCGGTACCGGCGATGTCCGGGGCTGAGCCGTGAACCGGTTCAAACATGGCCAAGTGGTCGCCCAGGTTGGCCGAGGGGGCCAAGCCCAAACCGCCTATCAGAGAGGAGGCCAGATCGCTGACTATGTCGCCAAAAAGGTTGGGGCATAAAATGACTCCAAAATCCATGGGGGCCCGGGGCAGCTGGTAACAAAGATTATCAACGTTCAGGCGTTTAAGGGCGATGTCTGGGTGATTTTTGGCCACCTGGTTGACCTGTTCGTCCCAAAAGCCGTAGAGCTGGGGCACGGCGTTGGCCTTACTGGCCACGTGGAGGTGTTTGGCCCCCCTTTGTTTGGCTAAAGTAAAGGCCTTTTCGGCCACGCGCTGGGCCGCCGGGGCGCTAATGAGCCCCAGGGAAAAAGCCAAATCGGTTTTTGGGCTAAGGTCGATTTTAACCGAGCCTTCCAGATGGTATAGGCCCCGCTTGGCCTTTATGGAGCCCTGGTAGCCGCCTTGGCCGAGGCCGCCCAGGCCCATGTAAAAATCCTCGGTATTTTCCCTAACCACCAAAAGATCCAAAATCTCCCCGTCCGGCACCGTATTTATGGGAATTTTGACGTTGGGAAAAGATTTGGCTGGCCTTAAATTGACGTATAAATCAAAGCGAAAACGCAGGGCCAATAAAAGTTCTTGCTCCAAGGGGCCCATGGCTACCCTGGGATCGCCAATGGCCCCCAGTAACATGGCCTTGGTCGAAGAGAGTTCCGAAAAAGCTTCCTCGGGTAAGATGACCCCGGTTTTAAGGTAATGGTTGGCCCCATAGGGTAGCTGGTTTATTTTTAGCCCAAAACCAAAACGCTGGGCGGCTTTGTTCATAACTTTTAGGGCTTGGCCAACCACCTCCGGCCCGATGCCGTCTCCGGGAATGACCGAGATATCGTAATCCATCTATAGACCTCGTGAATGGTAAAAAAATAAAAAAATATGGGGCCAAAAGCCAGAGGCGTTTTTTTTATTTTTTTTTGAGTAAAAAATTATTTAGGGTTTTTTTGTTTTTTTTTTAAGCCAAACCAGATGGGCATTTTTTGGCTTAGGCCAAAAATAGCCCAAAGCCCTTTAAGTTAAAAAACGTAAAAAGGCCAAAGGATTTTCAAAGGACCAAGTTTACCACTTAAAAGGTCACTTTACAATGGATTTTTGAAGCGAAAAAAATCCACTTGTCGTAACATTGGTAATTTAAAGTCCTAAAGCCATGTTTGGCCAGGCCAGGCCAG
>JAITJP010000325.1 GCA_031278835.1 Deltaproteobacteria bacterium | reverse complement strand
ACCGAGGTGCCCGTTCCTTGGGCCACCACGCCTCGAAGCATGGAAGTCAGAACGCAAGCCGTCCCGGGGCTGATGGCCCGATAAAAGGTGGGGTCAAAGGTCTCGACCACCTGACCGTTTCTGTCCTCGATCTTGGTGATGTAGCGGGGCTCAACCCGTAGGCCCAGATTGGGAAAGGACGAGTAGGCGGTGATCATCTCAGGCATGGTCACCCCATGGGCGCCCAAGGCCACCGTGGGGCTATGGGGCAGGGCGGTTTTTATGCCCAAGTCCAGGGCGGTTTTATCCAAGGCCTCAAAGCCGATTCTCTCCAAAACCTTTACGGATACCAGGTTTCTGGAGGCCACCAAGGCGTTATATAAGGGCATGGGGCCTAAAAATTTCTGATCCGAGTTTAGGGGTTTCCAGCGTTTTTGGGAACCCAGATCGTCAATCACCACCGGGCCGTCGATCATGATCGAGCCCGGGGTAAAGCCATTGTCCATGGCCGCCGTGTAAACGATGGGCTTAAAGGAAGAGCCCGGTTGCCGTTGACTCTGGGTGGCCCGGTTAAACTGGCTTTCGGTAAAATCCCGGCCCCCGACCATGGCCCTGACCCCGCCGTCGGCCAAATCCATGGACAGTAAAGCCGCCTGAACGTCGGTTCTTTGTTCCAGGATGAAATTTAACTCAGGGCCGCCCGCGCCGCTGGCGATGCTGGCCAAAATGGCTTGCTTGTCCAGGGCCCCCTCGGCCTCAGGGCTGGCTTGCGGGGGTGGGGCTAGTCTAACCCAAACCACGTCCCCGGCCGTCAATTGCTTGGCCAGGGCCCCTTTGGGCAAAATCCACTCCAGATTTTTTTTGCTAATCTGGCCCTGGTAACTGCCCACGGCCACTTTGAGGGAGTTACTTTCGCCCAGTTCCAAAATAACCGCCTGGTATAGGTGATTTGGAACCAGCCCGGCCTTACCCAGCTTTTTGTCAACCTGGGCCCTAAAGGCCTCGATTTCCGTCCAATCGCCCAGTTTTAGAACCGGGCCCCTAAAACCCCGACGCCGGGCGTATTCCCATAAACCCTGGGCCACGGCCAGGTCGGCCGCTTCCTGGTCCTTAACCTTTAAGGTCGTGTAAACCTTCCAGCCGTCATTGTATAAACTGTCTTCGCCGTATTTTTCGGCCAGTAGGCGCCTGACGTGCTCGGTAAAATAAGGGGCCACCGTGGTATTGGGATTAACTCTCTCCCCGACCACGTTTATGATTTCTTCCTCAGCGGCCTTGGCCTGCTGGGGCGTTAAAAAACCCACGGCCTGCATACGGCTAAGGGCGTAGAGTTGACGGCGCCTGGCCTCGTCGGGCCGGGTGACCGGGTTTTTACCGGTGGGCGACTGGGTGATGCCGGCCAACATGGCCGACTCGGCCACGCTTAGCTGCTCCACGTGTTTGTCAAAATAAGTCAAGGCGGCCGCCTCAACCCCGTAAGCCCCCTGGCCCAGATAGATTTGGTTTAAGTAAAGTTCAAAGATTTGATCTTTGTTTAAGACCGATTCCACCCGAAAGGCCAAGATCATCTCTTTGATTTTTCTTTCAATCCGGCGTTCGTTAGAGAGCAAAAACGATCGGACCAATTGCTGGGTAATGGTCGATCCGCCTTGTATATGGTCCTCAAAAATGGTCTTGTAAGCCGCTCTGACTATGGCCACGGGATTAACGCCCCCGTGCTGGTAAAAATTGGCGTCCTCGGTGGCCAAATAGGCCTGTTTAAGCGACTCGGGCATGGCCGAAAGGGGCTTAACAATCCGCCTTTCGTGACTATACTCGCCAATAATCTGCCCGTCCTGGGCGTAAAAAAAGGTGACCGTTTTTGGCTTATAATTTCTAAGTCCGTCCACGCTCGGTAGGCCCTGAGAAAAATAAGCGTAACACAAAAAAATCACCAGTAAGCCAAAGAGAATTAGGCTGGTGGCCGTCCAAAAGGCCCACTTAAAAAGCCTAAACATGATGCCGCCGCCCCGCCTGGGCCGGGAAAGCCCCGGTAGCTTTGGCGCAGGCCCGGAATTGGCCTTGGTGATTTTTTTGGCCTTCCGGCCAGCCCCGCCGGCCCGTGGCCGGGCCGGGCTTTGGGCTTTTGGCACCAAGTCTAGGTCTTCTTGCCCCAGAGCCGGCCCCGAGGCCACTTCCTCATCCAGGCCAAGATCTTTGTCATAAAGGTCCCGGTCATCCAGATCGGCCCCGCCCAGGTCCAGCGGACCGGGCCCAGCGGTCAAGGCCGGCTCCTGGTCAAATTCAGGCTCAAGGTCAAGGGCGCTCTGGTCAATCTGGTCACCGCCCCCAGGGCCCAAGGCCCTTAACTGGTCAGGCTGGTCCAGGCTCTGGTTTTGAGCGTTAATCTCGGCTGAAATTTTTGGTTTATCCACTAAACGAAGTGAACTTGGCTCTTGGGGCTCCAGGGAGGGCTCAATCTCGGTGCCGTCCGAAAGATCGCTTAGATCGAGCTTATCGCCGACTTTTTTAAGTTCAGAGACCAGATCGCCGTCAAGCTCCGTTTTGCTTCTATCGTGGTTAAATTTTCTCAAACGCTCTACCTCAAAAATGGCCCAATCCATCAGGCATCTGGGCCCTCGAAAAGAAAATCAAGGTCAAAAACCCGCCCAAAAATCAAGCTTAAAATAAGTTTTTTTCATTTCAAGCCAAAGACTTGGGCGATTTTGATAGGCGGCCTAACCTTATAGGTAGCCGATGTGACCTAATCGCATTATATATATTTCAACAAGATAGGGAAGAGAAAAATTGTTAATTTATTGTGGAATTTTGGTGGTATTTAGCTGGCGTCCCAGCCGGGCTGGATTTAAGAAGACTTTTTGGCCCCAGCCGGCTCACTTTCGACTTGACCGGTAAGGGCCCTTTTTAGGCCCATACAGCCTCCGGGAGCCTTGGCCCCTAGGGTGGTAGCGGCCGGCTGTTTCAAAGCCGGTCACGGGGCTATTTGGGCCCTTTACGGCCCGATTTGGGAGGGGGCAGAGCTCTAAAATTAAGCCGCCACGGCCGCCTTGGCCAGGCCAAGCCGCCGGGGCCGCTTAAAGGTTAGTCTTTATAGGGTAAACTTAGCTCTTGATAGAGCGGTTTTATGACAAAGTTACCTTTTTTATCTATAAGGCCCCATGTGCCGGCCATGATGACCGGGGCCAAGTCGCCCTCAAATGAGTTAAGGCCGTCAAAGCTCGGGCTTATGACCCAGGCCCCTTTTTTGTCAATAAAGCCCCAAGCCTCCCCTTTGGCGGCCATGACCAATTTCTCGGAAAAGCGCCCAACTTGGGTAGAGCTAGGGGGCCTGGCCCATAAGTCCTGAAGGTCATAAATATCCTCCAAAGTGGTTGGCCAGGTAATTTCCGAAACTATGGCTTTAAAATCATTTTTAGTATTGATAACTCCCCTCATGTTATTAATTCTAGCTAATATTAATTAAGCCTAAAAAATTTACATCAATACTAGCCAGGGCTAGAAAATTTAAACCATCAACTCTATTTCCCGCTTTTACTATTTGGCTAAAGCCAAATAAAAACAACCTATAAGATGTAAATAACCAAAATTTTCAAATAAAAACAGTTTTCTCAAAAATCCACCAAGCCAAGGCTTTTTTAAAAAGCCCTTAAGGCGCTTCGCCTTAAAAATCAGCTAAAATTAACTAAACTATTTAAAAATTTACGTTAAAGCTAATTATATAGCTAAAAACATGTTTATTTTTATTTTTTAAAATCTTAATTGGTTTAATTACTTGTAGTCTCTGTTCTGGGATAAGTTATTGTTTTGAAAATTATCTTTATATGATTACTTTGATTTTTCTATAAAATTAAAACTTATATCGGCAAAAAGTGGTGGTATAACCCAGTGACCTTTCTTGTTAATAATTCCCCAATAGTTATTTTTTCCCGCCAAGGCCAGACCCTCGGAAAAATCCCCGACTGAATCAAAGTCCGGGGCGATCAGCCAAGCCCCGCTCTTATCGATAAAGCCCCATTTGTCTTCTTTTATGGCCATGGCCAGGCCCTCGGAAAAATTCCCGACTGAATCAAAGTCCGGGGCGATCAGCCAAGCCCCAGTCTTATCGATAAAGCCATAGCGGTCCTCTTGTTTGGCCAAGGCCAGTCCCTCCGAAAAAACCCCGACGTAATCAAAGTCCGGGGCGATCA
The DNA here is from genome assembly GCA_031278835.1 of Deltaproteobacteria bacterium. GTDB lineage: Bacteria > Desulfobacterota > Desulfarculia > Adiutricales > Adiutricaceae > JAIRNQ01. Next base: position 474 of record JAITJP010000325.1, on the reverse strand, counting down.
TCCAGTCGCCCTTTTTATCAATAACTCCCCATTTAAGGCCATCTAATGTCGCCGAGGCTAGATTATCTGAAAACTCCAAAAGCCAGTCGAAATTCGGAGGGGTCAGCCAATGGCCCTTGATATCGATATAGCCCCATTTATGGTCATAATTAGCTTTAGCCAGACCATTTGAAAAATGAAAAACCCAGTTGAAATTCTGGGCAATGGCCCAGGCCCCCTTTTTATCAATAAATCCAACTTTACGATCTTTAAGGGCTCTGGCTAGGCCCTTGGAAAAAGAATCAAGGCTGTCGAAAGTAGGCTCAACTACCCAGGCGCCACTTTTATCAATAAAGCCCCATTTATCAGCCATTTTAGCTCGGGCCAGAGCCTCTGAAAAAGGCCCAAGCTCATCGAAAGTAGGCTCAACTACCCAGGCGCCACTTTTATCAATAACGCCCCATTTGTCAGCCATTTTAGCTTGGGCCAGAGCCT
>JAITJP010000254.1 GCA_031278835.1 Deltaproteobacteria bacterium | reverse complement strand
AAAGTCTCTATAAATTTTAAACTGGCAAAAGTCCCGCGGCCCGCGGGATTTTTTATAATTTGGTCAGGTGAAAAATCAGAATCAACTGGCCGAGGTGATGGCCTCAGTCAAAAGTTTATCCAGGTGACCGTAGCGGTAATCTTCTTGGGAATTTAGGACAGCGCCTTTGAGGGCAATCGGCCACCCATTAAAAAAACATTCCGCGCCCCTTAGTTTTAATTAGCCAATTAGTTATAAATATTAGATAAAAAGTAGTTCTAGTCAGACAAACTCTTTTATAATTTGATTAAAAAGCATTATTATTATCTAAAGTCTCTATAAATTTAAAACTGGCAAAAGTCCCGCGGCCCGCGGGATTTTTTATAATTTGGTCAGGTGATAAAAAATCAGAATCAACTGGCCGAGTTGATGGCCTCAATTAAAAGTTTATCCAGGTGACTGTAGCGGTGATCTTCTTGGGAATTTAGGACAGCGCGTTTGAGGGCGGTCGGGGAACCCACCAAAAAAACCATTCTGCGCCCGCGGGTCACGGCCGTGTAAATTAGTTTTCTCCTAAGCATGATGTGGTGAGAGGGATGGACCGGTATGACCACGGCCGGAAACTCGGAACCCTGGGCCTTGTGAACGGTGGAAGCCCAAGCCACGACCAGTTCATCGAGATCGGAAAAATCATAGACGGTGACCCGATCTTCAAAGAAAACGCGAACTTCGTGGTTTTCCATGTCAATGCTTTGAATCCAGCCCAAATCTCCGTTATAAACTTCTTTTTGGTAGTTATTTCTAAGCTGCATGACGCGATCATGGACACGAAAAATTTGACCGTAGCGGCTAATGGATGGACCCATATTGCTGTTTAAAACCCGGCCCAGCTGGGTATTAAGATTAACCGTGCCCAATTCGCCTTTCTTAGTCGGAGAAAGAACCATTATATCATATTTGGGATCGATTTTTAGTTTTTTTGGAATCCGTTCGGAAACCAGCTTAAGGATCTTGTCAATGATTTTATTGGAATCCTCCTCGGCCACGAAAAAGAAATCTGATTCTGGGGTTTGCTCAATGTCGACCGGGGTTTGGCCTAGGTTAATTTGGTGAGCGGCTTTGGTGATGGAACTTCTTTCGGCCTGGCGGTAGATTTGGGTCAACTTTTTTGAGGCAATGAGTCCAGTGGAAAGAAGATCGTGTAAAACCCGGCCCGGGCCAACCGAAGGCAGCTGGTCTTGATCGCCAATTAAAATCAAGGCCGTCGTGGAGGGAATGGCCCCCAGAAGTTGATTCATGAGGGTTATGTCGATCATGGAGGCTTCATCGACCAGGAGCATGTCCAGTTCCAGACGATTATTGGGCCCATGAACAAAGCCGTTGTCTTTGGGGGCGTATTGCAAAAGCCTATGGATGGTCGTGGCCTCAAAACCGGTGGCCTGGGCCAGTCTCTTGGCCGCCCGACCGGTGGGAGCCACCAAGGCTAATTTGGGCGTCACGGCTTTCCAAATACCGCAAATGGCCTTGGTCATGGTTGTTTTGCCCGTCCCGGGACCTCCGGTGATGATGGCGCATTTTTCGGTGATGGCCATTATGGCCGCTTCCCGCTGGTCCTCGTTTAATTCCAGGCCCAAGGTAGTTTCCACCCAAGATAGGGCCTTATCGGGCCGAGGTACGCCAACGGAAAAAGGCGCCTTTAAAATCGAAGCCAAGCTCCTGGCCACCCAGGTTTCCGCCCTATGAAGCGGGGGCAAATAGACATCCAGACCGCCCGGTTCTTCTTGCTTTTCGGCGATGACCCGTCCGGCCAAGACCAGTCTGTCCAAGGCTTCTTCCAAGGCCGATTCTGAGGCTTCCAGGATAAGGGCTTTGGTGGCGTCGATTAATTTATTGGAAGGAAAATAATCGTGACCCTTTCTGATGGTTTCGTCTAAGGCGTAGACCAAGGCGGCTTCAAGTCTGGTGGGACAATCCGGGGCAAAATCTAAAGATTTAGCCACCTTGTCAGCGGTATAGAAGCCCACGCCCGGAATCTCGTAGGACAACCGGTAAGGATCTGCTCGGATGATGCCCTCGGCCTCGGCCCCAAACTTATTTAAGATCTTACTGGCCAAAGACGGGCCCAAGTTAAAGGTCGATAAAAAAGTCAGGAGCTGCTTTAAGCCCGAGGTCGATTTCCAGGCCTCGATGACCCGCTCTCGCCTTATCGGGCCCAAACCCTTAACTTCAACGATCCTCTCGGGGTTGAGTTCTAAAACGTCCAAAACTTGCTGGCCGAAGGCCTCAACCAAGCGCTTGGCCAAGACCGGCCCCACGCCTTTAATTAAACCCGAACCCAGATACTTGGTCAGTCCGTTTTCACTTTCCGGAGGCCTGGAAGCGCAGGTGGCCACCTCGAACTGCAGGCCAAAGCGAGGATGGCGTTTAAATTCACCGGTCAGGTCAACCAGCTCACCTGGGAAAGGGGAATTAAGCTGACCCACGGCGGTCACCGCTTCCATTTTCCCGTCAACTTTTAACATCACAATCGAAAAGCCAGTTTCATCGTTTAAATAAGTGACTTTTTCAATCTGGCCAGCCAAAGACTCTGTCATGGAAAATACCTAAAAACTCAAATCATCGGTCAAATAAAAAACCGTTTCTGGTTAAAAAAACCAAATTAACGTATCCGTAAGAATTGCCGCCCCGTTCATCGGGACCATCCTTCGCGCTAAACAATAAAAACGGTCATTTTTTAGTGCCCGTACAATTCCCGCCAAATATTTTGGCTAAGTTTAGCCCCAAAAAATGGGTCAAGCGTTAACATACCCGCAATCAAGCGGCTTTGGTTAAAAACCGAGCATTGGTAAATCTCGCCCCGATCTCCAAATCTCGCCATGGTTTCCAAGCTCCGCCTGTCTCAAATGTCTCCTCGGTTTAACAAAATTCTCGTCAAGGTTTTCAAATTTCCTTGGTTTAAAAAACCCAGTCAAGGTTCCCAAATTTCCCTGGTTTGAAAAAAATAGCTCCAAGGTTTTCAAATTTCCCTGGTTTGAAAAAAAATAACTCCAGGGTTCCCAAATTTCCTTGATTTGAAAAAAATAGCTCCAGGGTTTTCAAATTTCCCTGGTTTGAAAGACCCCGTCTGTTTAAATATCTCCCTTGGTTTAACAAAATTCTCGTCAAGGTTTTTAAATTTTCTTGATTTGAAACAATTGGCCAAGGTTTTTTTAATCTCCCTTAAAGCTCGTCCCAGGGCAGCTCCAGCTCAGTTGGGCTGGCGGCAATTTGCCCCAGGGGCTTGGCTTCTTTTAAAGCGGCCAGATCCAAGGCCAAGGCCACCCCATGGGTGGGATAGACCTGACTGGTAAAGGCCGGAGTTAGCTTATAGCCGCCGTCAGGCAGCTGGGAGATTTTGATGAAAAACTTTTGCAGGAACTGATCCTCGACCACCTTGGTGGGGAGTAAGCCTTGCTTTT
>JAITJP010000253.1 GCA_031278835.1 Deltaproteobacteria bacterium | reverse complement strand
TTTTTTTAGAAACACCCATTACATTGGGTAATGATCGACCGATTATTTTCGGTCAGAGGAGCGCGTTTATGAGCGGAGTACAGGACGTTACGGCCAGTCCCGGGAGATGTGCCATCATCATGGTCTTGGGCATTCGAGATTACAAGAAAGCCAAGCCAAAAATACTGGAAGTGTGTGGGAAACTGGAGGCCTTGGTTCGAAGCGAGCTAAACCGGTTCCCGGATTCGGCGACCGGCACGGTCTTGGCTTTTGGGGCCACGGCTTGGAAAAAGCTTTTTAAGGGCTGGCCGGTACCCGAGGAGCTAAGCCTCTTTGAGCCCATTGAGGGCGAAAAACATCTGGCCCCCTCCACCCCCGGGGACCTTTTCATTCACATCCGTTCCGGGCGCATGGATGTTTGCCAGGAACTGGCTGGTATCATCAGCCAGAGCCTGGACGGGGTGGTTGAGTCCATCGACGAGACCCATGGCTTTAGAAATTTTGACGGCCGGGCCATGGTCGGTTTCGTTGACGGCACGGAAAACCCCACCGGCGATGACACCAAAGAATTCGCCACCATCGCCCCGGATCCCCAAAAGACCGGCAAGGCCGATTTCTCCGGGGGCAGCTATGTTTTGATCCAAAAATACCTCCACGACATGAAGGCCTGGGAGGCCTTACCGGTCGAGGAGCAGGAAAAAACCATTGGCCGGCGCAAGTACAATGACCTGGAACTCTCGGATCAGGCCAAGCCGGAAAACGCCCATAACGCCGTCACCAACATCAAGGGCGAAAACGGTGAGGAGCTAAAGATCGTTCGGGCCAACATCCCCTTTGCCAACGCTTCCAAGGGCGAGTACGGGACCTACTTTTTGGGTTACGCCGGAAAGTTCTCCACGACCAAGCGCATGCTGCAAAACATGTTCCAGGGCGATCCCCCGGGCAACACCGACCGGCTCTTGGACTTCTCCAGGGCCGTCACCGGGACCTTGTTTTTCGCCCCAGCCCCCGACTATCTGGCCCTCTTGGCCGAGGAAGCCTAAGGCCCGAGGCTTGGTCAGTCTGGCCAAGCCTCGGAAATTAAAAGCCCAGGAAGATTTATTTAAAAACTTAAAAACCCATGCCCCTAAATGAGTCAAAAATGCCTAAATCACTAAGCTTAGTTTTATGCTTGGGCCTATTGACCCTTCTGGCCTTTGAGCCGTCCTGGACCTTCTCAGAAAGTTTATTGGGCTTTAAGCTGGGCCGTCCAGCCTGGGCGGCCCAGCCAAAAAAAGCCGAGCTCAGCCCCAGGGTCAAAGAACTTTTGGAAAAAGCCGAGGCCGGTGACCCCGAGGCCCAATACGCTTTGGGCTATCTCTATTCCCGAGGCCAGGAAGTTGACTTTGACCAAAAGCAAGCCGCCGCTTGGTACTTAAAGGCGGCCGAGCAGGATCACCAATTGTCTCAGTATTTATTGGGGGAGATGTATTACAAGGGCGTGGGCCTGGATAGGGATCGGGCCCTGGCCGCCCAGTGGTATCAAAAAGCCGCCCAGAAAGGCCAGCCCCAGGCCCAGTTCATGCTTGGGGTTATTTACGCCTACGGCCACGGCCGGCCCGAGGATCAAGCCCAAGCGGCCGAGTGGTTTTTAAAAGCGGCCGAAAACGGGCACCTCGAGGCCCAATACGGGGTAGGGGTACGATACGCCACTGGCCATGGCCTGGACCAGGATCTGGAAAAATCCATGGGCTGGTTTGAAAAAGCCGCCGAGCAAGGGCACCCCTTGTCCCAATACAACGTGGCCGTGGCCCACCTGGAAGGCCAAGGCCTAGCCCAGGATTATGAAAAAGCCGCTCTTTGGTATAAAAAAGCCGCCGAAAACGGGCTTGATTCGGCCCAGTACGGTCTGGGTCAGCTCTACGAACAAGGCCTGGGCCTGCCCCAGGATCAGGCCCAAGCCGCCCATTGGTATGAAAAGGCCGCCGAGCGCGGTAACGCCCAGGCTCAGCATAATCTGGCCCTGATGAGTGACCAGGGTAGGGGAGTGCCCCGGGATCCGGTTAAAGCCGCCCAGTGGCAAACCAAGGCCGCCCAACAGGGTCACGCCCAATCCCAATACCTCCTGGCCAAGCGCTATCAACTGGGCCGGGGCCTCGAGCCCGACCTAAGCCTGGCCCAAAACTACTTGCTCCAATCGGCCGAGGGCGGCAATCCCGAGGCCCAAAGGCTCCTAGAAATTGGGGGCTTTTCCGACTACCGGCCTGGCCATTAAAAAACACGGCCTGCCGGGTTTTTTAAAAAACTATTCAACGGTGACGCTTTTGGCCAGATTTCTGGGCTGATCGACGTCGGTGCCCTTAAAAACGGCGGCGTGGTAGGACAAGAGCTGAACGATTGGGGCGTAGACTATGGGGGCGATAAAGGGATCGACCTGGCTGATGATGACGCTGCCGGCCGGTTCCCGGGACAGGCGTTCGTAGCCTCGGTTATCGCCGATGAAGATGATTTGGCCGCCCCGGGTCCTGACTTCCTCAAGATTGGAGAGAATTTTGGGAAAGAGGTGGTCGGTGGGGGCCAGAAAAACCACCGGCACGCTTTCGTCAACCAAGGCCAGGGGGCCGTGCTTGATCTCGCCGGCCGGATAGCCTTCGGCGTGGATGTAGGAAA
>JAITJP010000242.1 GCA_031278835.1 Deltaproteobacteria bacterium | reverse complement strand
CTTTTTTAGACTTAACGAATTATTTAGTTAATAATATTTCTATATTTTCTCTTAACTAAGTATTTCCAAGTTTTTTTTTACCATGACTCTAGCTAGTCTTGGCTTTTAACAAATTTTTTAAGTCCAAGCCAAATTCATTTGGTATGATGCTTTGAAATATCCAGTAAAGTCTTACCTAGCTCTGCTTTGAAAGGCTCAAATTTTGGGCCAATAATTTAGGCCCAAAATTATTGGCCCGAATTACTGGCCCGAATTATTAGCTTAGTTTGATGAACTAAATTAGCCTCTTACCGGCCTGGCCTTTATTGATGGTCCAAAATTTAACTTGGCGACCCTCTGGCTTTGATTTTTTTTCTGATTAATAATTTCTTTTTTAGGTTTTCGTATGTTAAAGGAACCAAAACACGCTTTGACTAAGGTCATACCCTTACTGCTAACGGTCGTGTCGTTGGTTTCCATTGTTTTGCTGGCCGTCATGTGGATTACCTACGAACTGTCCAGACACGACTATGAGAGCGGTAAGCTGGCCGAGGATTATTACAATGAGGCCGAGACCTCGCTTAGTTTAGAGACCAATAGGATTTGCGATTACATACAGGCCCAGACCTCGGCCAGTCAGATTAAGTTTCACCAGATGATTAAAAACCGGGTCCAGGAGATCTGGAACATGCTCGAGGGCCTGGAAAAGGACCAGAGAAGGTTAAAAGTTGACGATCAAACCACCAAGGACATGACCTTGGCCATGCTTGATAATCTGTCCTTTACCGAAGGCCAGAGCGGTTACTTTTGCATCGACTCAAACGGGGAATTTTTACTCGATTGGAAGAATAACGTTAAAAACGGCGACGATCAGGACAGCCTGGAGACTTTGGTTTTTGATCCCGACGCCTTAAAGGCGGCCATTAATTCCATAAAGGCCGTCGGGGAAGGCTTTTCCCGAATCTTGGTCAGTTCCACTTCCAAGGCCCCGGCCAGCGAAATTCCCGTTACCTTTTTAAAATATTATGAAAAATTCGATTGGATATTGGGGGCCAGTAGTTTTTATTCAGATTTTGAGAGAAACCTGGGTCGGGAACTTTTGGATTGGGTCGATAACGTGCCCTTACCGCCGGTCGATAACCTTATGGTCATCACCTATGACGGTTTAATTCTCTCCAATCCTGACCCGTCTTTGATTGGCCGCAAAATCACTGACCCTAAATTTGATCCTGATTTGAAAAAAAATCTGGCCATGCTCATTACCTTGGCCAGGGAGAGAGGCAAAGGCTTATCTCACTTTGATTTGCCCAATAATTTTACCGGTGAGCGCTATGAATGCGTGGGTTATTACAAGGCTTTAAACGAATGGAAGTGGGTGGTAATCAACTGGATGAACTTCTCGATCTTGGACGAGGCCCTGGAGGTCATGCAGAAAAATTTACAATCCACCCTAAAAAATCAGATTCAAAAGGTTTTACTCATATCTTTGGCCATGCTGGCCGTGGTGGCCGTGATTTCTTTGATCGTTTCCAGAAAACTCGATCACAGCATCACCGCCTTTACCAAATTTTTTAACGAAGCGGCCACGACTTCGGTTGAAATCGACCCCCAAACCCAGCCCTTTGCCGAACTGGCCAAACTGGCCAGTTCGGCCAACAGCATGATTTCCAAGCGTTTGGAGGCCGAGCGAAAGTTGACCGAAAACGAGGTTAAGTTTAGAACGGTCTTTGAGGTCTCGCCCCAAATCATAACCATTATGAATAGGGATGGCTATTTGATTGACGCCAACGATCAATTTGAGCGTTACGCCAAACGGCCTTTGAAGGAAGTCAAGGGGCGATCGCTGGCCAAGATCTTGGACATTCCCAAACTTACTTGGTCAAATTTCTTAGACGATCTGCGACACAATAAGGTCATTAAAGGCCAAGAACTGGTTTTAAAAGACAGCCAAGGTCAGCCGGCTTTCCTACTGTTATTCGGAAAACTCATGAGTTTTATGGAACAGGATTTCGTTTTGGGGGTCTGCGTGGACATTACCGAGCTGCGCATGGCCGAACTCGAAAAAACGGAATTAAAAGAAAAACTCTCCCGCTCCCAGAGGATGGAATCCATGGGCCTGATGGCCGCCTCGGTGGCCCATGATTTAAATAACATCCTCTCCGGCATGATTGGCTACCCGGAACTTTTGTTAAGAGACGAGACCCTAAGCCCAAGTCAAAGGACCCAGGTGACCGAGATCTTGGAGGCGGGCCAGAGGGCCACCGAGGTGGTCAGCGACATGATGACCTTGGCCAAGGGCGTGGCCACGGCCAAAATACCGGTAAATATCAATGAGATAATCGAAAAAAGCTTATCCTCTACCCCGGTGAAATTGGTCCAGACTTCCGCGAAAAAGCCCGTGGAAATAAACTATAAAAAGCCCAAGAAAGTTTTGACCGTTAAGGGTTCGGCCAGACATCTCTTGAAAGCTTTTCAGCATTTAATCGTAAATTCAATTGAAGCCCTGCAAACAATTGAGCGCCCCGGGAAGATTACCATAAGCCTGGAACCCGAAGAATTAAATGAAAATCCCGGCTTTTTTGAAGATTTTAAGCCCGGAAATTTCGCCAAAGTATCCATCTCCGATAACGGGCCCGGTATCTCCAATAAAGACCTTATCCATATTTTTGAGCCTTTTTTTACCAACAAATCCGGGGCCGGGCGCGGCCTGGGCTTGGCCGTGGTCGATCTGGTGGTTCGAGGTCACGGCGGCGCCCTTGAGGTTAAGTCAGACCCAGACGGAACCACCTTTAATCTCTACTTTAACGCCATCAGGGAAGTGGCCAAAGCCAAAGTCAAGCCGGTATTTCAAGAGTATTTGGGGAGCGGCGAAAAAATCCTCATCGTGGATGACGTGGACATTCAGCGCAAGCTGGCCCAAAAGATCTTAAAAACCCTTGGCTATGAGCCCCACTCCGTGGCCTCGGGCGAAGAAGCGGTTGAGTATCTCAGAAACAGCGAGGCCGATTTGGTCATCTTGGACATGATCATGGATCCGGGCATCAACGGTCGACAAACCTATGAAGCCATTTTGGCCATTAAACCGCACCAAAAGGCCATAATCGCCAGCGGCATGGCCGAAAACGAGGAAGTGGAAAAAGCCCAGGCCTTGGGGGCCAGCTATTTTGTCAGTAAGCCTTACACCATCGAGGACATCGCCGGAGCCGTTTTTAAGGCCCTCCACCCCGACATGGCCGCGAACCTGACCGGGGCCCAATAAACCAAAGCCCCCTCGCCCAAAAGGCCTTTGGCCCAAAGGACCCATTTTTCGCCTTTTCGGCAACTTGCCCCCTATATAACCTGGTCTTGGCCCTTTGGACCTGCCTATGGGCCATTTTTGGGCCTCTACGGGGCCTTTTTTGACCGGGCCTTCACCGCTTTTTTTCCCCCTCGGGGCTTTGGGCTTTTTGTTTTTTCCGCGGGCCTTTATAAACAAGAAAGTCCTCCGCGAAACCCCTAAAATAAATACTAAAAACCCATAATTATTAAAAAATGCTCGGTAAGTCTTACCAGACTAAAAAATCATTGCTTATAACCTGACTAAAAAATTTAAAGCTTAAAATTTACTTTTAAAATTTGGAAAGGTAATAAAAATGTTATTTTGTTCCAATTGCGGTCAATCATTTTTTGATAATGAAACTTTTTGTCCCAATTGCGGTCAAGCCCTGAGCAACCTGTCCATCACTCCGGCCGATCAATTATCAAAAGATTCCAGGGCGAATCAAACCGCCCCGGTTCAGCCCCAAGGCCCCACCCCAGGATTAGGCCCAGCTCAACCGCAAGTCCCTTATCCAGGTTCGGCCCCGGTTCAACCCCAAGGCCCTTACCAGGCGCCTTACCCTGGCCAACCCCAACCTCCTTACCAGGCGCCTTACCCTGG
>JAITJP010000225.1 GCA_031278835.1 Deltaproteobacteria bacterium | reverse complement strand
GAAGAACTTTTTGGGTAAGCTAAGTCGTTTTTTCAACTGGGCCATAAACGGGCCTAATGGGGCCTGGGAGCCCTTGGGACCGTTTGACCGGTAAAATGATGCCAATTGGATTTCCAAAGGCCGCCAGGGGCCTTTTAGACCGATTACGGGCCCCTTTGGAGACAGGGCAGAGACCCAAGTTTTTAGCCAAAGGGCCTAGGCTGGCTTTTTCAAAACTTGGGCCGGATGATTTTTAAACCCAGAAGCTTGAGTAAAAAAAAACAAAAGCCCTTTGGTTGGGGGCCGGGATAAAAAAAAAGTTTCAAAAAAGTAAATCAGACCTTGGCACAAATACGGCCTTACGCTTTTGACCAAGGATTTACTCTGGCTAGGCCTGGCCAGATAGGCTAAAGACTTTCGTGAATTTGGTTGGTTTGGTTTTTTTTGTTTCGAGTCAATCGAGGCGGGGATTTTGAAAGTCCTAAAATTTGGCCCACAAAGTTGGGCCTAAGTTGATTTTTATCGTTTGAGCGGCTGGATGGCCCCTCTTTCATCATAACCGAACGGAGAAAAAACATGACCGATAGCGTAAAAAGTGACCTCTCGTATTTGAAAGAAAAACCCATAGCGGTTTTGGGCGGCGGGGCCGTGGCCAAGGCCGTTTCGGCCGACAGCGCTTTGGCCGGGGCCAAGGTTAGAATCTGCGATTTGGAGCCCTTTGCCGAAAAAACTTTGTTTGGGGTTGAAAGAGGCGGGGTCAAGTTCTATGGCGAACAGCTTAACCTGTACGGCTTTTCCAGGGTTGGCCAGGCCAAATATGATCTGGTCACGACCGACGTGGCCCAAGCCGTCAAAGGGGCCGGAATCATCATCGTGGCCACCCCGGCCTTGGGGCACGTGCCTTTCTTTGAAAAGCTTATCCCGGCCTTGGAAGACGGGCAGATCGTTCACATCATCCCTGACAATTTTGGCAGCCTGATTCTTCGAAAAATGCTTCGGGAAAAAGGTCTTGACAAAAAAATCATCGTGGGCGGCTGGTCGAGCTCTCCTTACGGCAGCCGGGTCGATATCAAGGGCGGGGTCATCTTGCCCAGTATTAGGGTCTATTATCGGGCCATCACCTTACGGGGGGCCGCCCTGCCAACAACCGATCAGGCCACTTTTTTGGCCAGCAGTAAGTTTATCGGGGCCTTTGACGGCGTAAACGGCGGGGACGGCGTTATTGGTGGCCAGACCGTCATGGACACCGGTTTTTCTAACGTTAACCCGGTTCTCCATTGCCCCGGGGTCATCTTGGGCGTCGGCACCATGGAAAACTACGGGGTGGTTTTTGGCGACGAGAAAACCAAGTTCTCCATTTACTCCCACGCCTACTGCCCTTCCATCAGCCGGGTCCAGTTAAAGTTCTATCAGGAACAAAGCGCCTTGGCCGAGGCCATGGGCGTGGGCATCCAAAAATACGATCCCAAAGACTTTTTCAGCCGGGAAAACTTGCTGGGCCAGGAATACATGGGCAAAGACTATGTCATCCCCTTCGAGGAGCAAGATCCCATCCAGTTTGGCACCGGGCCCTTTACCATCCATAACCGCTACATCACCGAGGACATCCCGGTGGGTTGCCACGTTTACCACGAGCTGGGCAAAAAATACGGCGTCCCCACCCCGGTCATCGATTCCATGATCACCTTGGCCTCGGTCATGGCCGAGAAAGATTTTTATCAAAGCGGCTACACCCTCGACTATCTGGGCATCGGTCATCTGGGCAAAGACGAGTTACTGAAATACTTAAACGAAGGCCTTTACAAAGCCAAGTAAGTTTTGGCTCTTGCTTTGAGCCTTAATCGGATCGCTATCTTGGCCAACTGGTTTGGCCAAGAGGGCGCTCCAGGGGAGTTTTGAGATGAGTTTTGGAACGAACAGGCAGGTATTTTTTGAAATACTGAGCCGGGAAAATATCGTGAAAATTCACGAGGCCGCCCTTCATTTACTTAGTAAATCTGGGTCCCGGGTGGGCGGTCAAAGGGCCTTGGAACTTTTCGCCAAGCACGGGGCCAAGATCGATGGTGACCTGGTCAGGATCAGCGAGGAGATGGTCAACAAAGCCCTGGAGACGGTTCCCAAGAGCTTAAATCTCTATCGCCGCGACGGGACTCCTTATTTGGAGATCAGCCCCGGGGGCCATCAAGTTTTTTACGGCACCCACTCGGATCAGCTGGAAATACTCGACCCCTTCACCGGGCAGGCCAGGCCCTTTTTACGGCAAGACAATAAGCTCATGTGTCAGCTGGCTTCCTATCTGGAAAACATCAGTTTCGTTCTCTCGGTGGGCATGAGCAGCGACGTTAAGCCCGAGATCCAGACCCAAATAACCCTTTTGGACACCCTTAGAAACTTTGACAAGGTCACCAACTTTTCCACCAATGACGTGTCGTCTTTGTACGATTGCGTGGAAATAGCCTCAATCGTGGCCGGCGGGCTCAAAAATTTGCAAGAAAAGCCCTTTGTTTTCAACTATTGCGAACCCATTCCGCCCAGAACCCACCCGGTCGAAAGCACGGAAAAGCTTTGGATATCGGCCGAAAACCGGATTCCGGTCGTTTACATGCCCTACTCCATGATGGGCGGCACCTCGCCCATGAGCATGCCGGCCAGTTTGGCCCAGGGGCACAGTGAATTTTTGATGGGCCTGGTTTTGACCCAACTGATCTCCCCGGGAGCGCCCATTATTTATGGCCATATGCCCTCGATACTGGACATGAAAACCACGGTTGGCAGCTATGGGGCCTATGAATTCCACCTATTGGTGGCGGCCGGGGCGGAGATTTCTTCCTATCTGGGTATTCCTTTTTACGGCACGGCCGGCTGCTCGGACGCCAAATTTTTGGATGAGCAGGCCGTGACCGAGCTGACCATGGAAGTCATGTCCACCACCCTTTCCAAGGCTAATTTGATACACGACATCGGGGTTTTGGATCATTGCAATTCCGTGGCCCCGGAGGCCGTGGTTTTGTGCGATGACCTTATCGAAGGCCTTAAGGTTTACGCCCGCGGCGTGGGCCCGGTCAATGAAGAGACCTTGGCCCTGCCTCTAATCGAAAAGATCGGCCCCGGAGGCAGTTACGTCACCGAGGCCCACACGGCCAAGCGCTTTCGCTCGGTTTTTTATTCCAAGCTTTTTAGCCGCAAGATGAAAAACCCCGATAAGTCCGAGGTCCGGGAAAAGATCCTGGCCACCATCAATAAGGCCGTAAACGAGCACGTCGTTCCGGCTTTGGATAAACCTATCTTGGATGATCTGGCCAAGTGGGAAAAGAAGCTCCTGGGATAGTTAAAAATTTCTGACGAAGTCGGGCCAAGATTTTTTTTTAAAGGCCTCGGCCTTGGCTTAAAATTCCCGAAATTTTAAGCCAGCTGAACCGAGGCCTAAAAGAAAACCCTCAGCTAATTAAGTGGTTAATAGCTATTTTCATAGCCTAATTAAGATCGCTTGGCTCATTTTAAATGATCCTCTGGAGCCGGAATTTTTTTAATCGAGATGGCTCAAAGATACCGAGGCTTGTCCGATTTTTTCTATCTTCGGCTCGGTTATCCTGTTAAGATTAAATAACAATCACAAAAAAGCCCTTTGAATTTTTTTTCTTACCCAGCGGTGTCCAGGACTGTTTTTTTAGGGTAATGGCTAAGTTAAAGGGTATTTGGTTTTCCTAAAGCCGGGACGACTTTTGGGCCCAAAAACACTCGAAACCTATAAAACCGCCAAAAGCGGTCCGTTTCGAGGCGTCAGGATAAATTTTGGGCCCAAAAACTTTATAAACTAGCAAAAAGGTCAAAAAATAATCAATTTTTTTGAGACTACTGTTTAATTTTGGCCACAAAATTACTTTAGATAATGACGAAAGATTGTTTTAAAGCCTTGAAACATCAGGATTATTGGAGGAATATCTATGTGGGAAAAACAACGAGATCTGAAGATTAAGCGCATGGTCACCCGCAAAAACCACACCTGCTATGGCATGGGTTTGGGGATCATGGTCTTGGATGACGCCTATCCCGGTTTTCCCGGCGACGTCAGAAACGCCAGCGCCTGGGGCTATCCCATTCAGTATGAGATCGCCGAGGGCGTGGACAATTACACCTTGGTTTGGGAACAAGACAAAACCCCTTGTCGCCAGCCGATCATTCGGGCCGCTCAAAAACTTGAGCGCATGGGTTGCCGGGCCGTGGCCGCCGAATGTGGCTATTTCGCCTACTTTCAAAAGGACGTGGCCGGGGCCATCGAGGTGCCCGCCTTTATGTCAAGTTTATTGCAAGTCCCTTTCATTCAACAAGTCATTGGGCCAAAAAAAGAAGTCGGTATCGTTTGCGCTCAAAAAAGGTTTTTGACCGACCAGCACCTGGCCAACGTGGGCATTACCGTGGGTTCCAATTACCGCCTGGCCGGGGCCCAGGATGAGTACGGCTGCCCCGAGTTTGACAAGCTCTGGGATCACGAAAAAAGACCGGCCGTGCCCGAGGCCGACTATGACCAGGCCGAAAGGGACATGATCCGGATCTGCAAAGAATTTAAGGCCAAATACCCGGCCATCGGGGCCATCATGCTTGAGTGCACCGGCATGCAGATGTTCGCCAGGGCCATCCAAAGGGAGCTGGATCTGCCCGTTTGGAGCTGGGGCACTCTGCTCGATCACGCTTGGTCGGTGGTGGCCCATCGGGATTACTACGGGCATATTTAAAAAATGCCTAAAATCTATGGCCTTTTAAGCTTTTTGACTTAAATATATTTTAGCTCAAAAGCTTCTTTGATTGTTTTGATCCTAATCTTCCAAAATTGAGCCATTTGGAAGTGAGGGTGGGCCTCTAGGAGGAATCAATGGATGTTTTACGGGAGGTTTGGGACTTTTTGTCCACGGCTATTCTCCGAGGCGGGATGTATTCTCTGATGGCCGTTGGTTTGGCCTTGGTTTTCGGGGTCATGAACATCGCCAACTTCGCCCACGGTGAATTTTACATGTTGGGGGCTTTTTTCGGCTATTTCATTTTAAACGCCACCAATAAACTGGGTCTGCCGATCTTCATTCCGCCAATACTTTGCATAGTCGGGGCCGGGCTGGGCGTGGCCGTGGTGGCCGGCATCATTGAAAGGACCTCGTTTAGGGCCCTAAGAAAACGAAGCAAAGGCCAGTGGTTGATGAATACCTTTCTGCTGACCTTAGGTATTTCCATAATTCTGCAAAACGGAGCCAGGATTATCTGGGGCGGCAAATACCGCGGGGTTACCCGGATGTGGCGAGGCGATTTTTTAAACTGGTTTTTAAAAATTGGCCTGCCCCCGGATAGGCTAATCGGTTTTTTGATCGCCCTCATCAGTATCCTGGGTTTCGTCTTGTTTTTAAACAAAACCAGAACCGGCCGGGCCATCCGGGCCGTTAGTCAAGACGAGGTTGGGGCCAGCTTGGTAGGCATTAATCTCGGTTTCATACACACTTTGGTCTTTTCCCTCTCGGGCCTTTTGGCGGGCATCGCCGGGGCCTCCCTTCTCTCGGTCACCCCGGCCTTCGCCTTCATGGGCACCATGCCTCTCTACAAAAGTTGGTTTGTTCTAATCCTGGTGGGCATGGGCAGCATCGGCGGCAGTATCGTTGGGGGCCTCATCTTGGGGGTTTTGGAGGCCTTTGCCACCACTTATTTAAGCCAATACCTGGGTAGCGGCTCCCAAGAATTTATCTGCTTAACCGTCATCATCGCCATCTTGTTAATCAAGCCCAATGGCATCTTTGGCAAAGCGGTTAAGAGCGCTTCGGAATAGGGAGGCCAAAATGAACAGCACCAAAAAATCCTTTGGCCAGACCTTAGGTGGCTTAGGCTTTAGCCCGGTGGGCTTACTGGTGGTTATCCTCAGCGTACCCCTGGTTATGGGTATCGAAAATGAGTATTGGATTAAAACCCTGACCACGGCCTTGATGTACGGGGCCCTGGCCATGGCTTTTGATTTCACCAGCGGTTACATAGGCATCGTTAACTTTGGTTTCGCCGCCTTTATGGGCCTGGGCGCTTACGTGACCGGCTGTCTATCCTATCATCTGGGCTTCGGACCCTGGGAAGGCCTGTTTTTCGCCATCTTGTCCTCGGCCATTTTAGGGCTTTTGCTGGGTTTACTGACCATCCGCCTGGGCGGCATCTTCGCCGCTTGTATGACTTGGTTCGTGGCCATGGCCATGCTAAGCGTCACCTCGAACTGGGTCACCATGACCAGGGGGGCCACCGGCTTAACCATTCCCCTGCTTTTTAAGTCAGCCGACAATTTTCCCTACTTACTGACCATGGGCATCATGTCCATCATCAGTTACGTCATCCTGAGCCTTTTGGTTAGGACCAAGGCCGGACTGGCCTTCCAGGCCATTGGCCAGGACCAAGAAGCCGCGGCCATAAGCGGCATTGACAGTAATTTTTACAAGGTCATGAATTTTACCATCAGCTGCGCCTTCGCCGGGCTGATCGGTTGGTTTTTCGCCCACTACGTGGGGGTTTTGACGCCCCAGGTCCTCCACACCCGGGCCACCGTGGAAATCATGGTCATCTCCTACATAGGCGGTCGGGGCAGTCTCTGGGGCGGTCTGGCCGCGGCCCTGATCATCATCCCCACCATGGAACAGCTCAAATCCATCCAGGCCCTCTCCGACATCATGGAACTTAGGCTAGTTCTATACGGTTTATTGATGATCCTGGTCATGATTTATTACCCCGGCGGCTTATCGGAACTTTTTAAAACTATTTTTAGAAAAATTGGCGTCCGTAAATGGACCGAAGCCGCTAAATAGCTTATTTAGCCAAGTTTATTGGTTATCATCTCAAGTTCAGAATTATTAATTGAAAATAAACCAACTAAGGTCGCAAAAGTAACCTGGTGGCTAAAAAAA
>JAITJP010000217.1 GCA_031278835.1 Deltaproteobacteria bacterium | reverse complement strand
CCTTCGGAATTACGAAAATAAGCAACGTATTGGTATACGTACTTTTCGCCTTTTATCCCAGCGGATTTGATATGAACTCCTTTATTGGTAGGAATTTCGATTAAAGTTTTTGATGGATTCGCCATATGAATCGCTCCTTGTATACGATAACAATAGCGTATACAAAATAGAAAGTCAAGAGCGATTCAAAAAAAATGTTTTTCTTGAAACGTATATGTAGCTTGGCTTTTATAAAAAATCAAAAAAAACGCGACACAATTAACAAAGTCTACGCTAATTTTTTTTGTAGTTTAGGATTAATTAAAAACCTTTCTGGCCGTTTTGGCGCGGCCAGCTTATTTGGCCGTACTAAAAAAACCTTGAGTCACTCGGGGCCGGCCCTTTAGGTTTGGCCCCCGGTTGGAGGGCCAGCCTTTGATCCGCACTTCGGATTTTTTGGTCGTGGGCACGGGCGTGGCCGGTTTATGCTTCGCCCTTAAAGCCCGATCTCATGGCACGGTGGTCATCTTGGCCAAGAAAAAGGCCAATGACACCAACACCAACTTGGCCCAGGGCGGCATAGCCGCGGTCATGGGTAACGACGATCTTTTGGAATACCACGTGGCCGATACCTTGGATTCCGGCTGCGGGTTATCCCACCTGAAGGCCGTTAAAACCGTGGTGGAAGCCGGGCCAAAAATGATTAAGGAATTGCTGGACCTGGGGGTGCCTTTTTCTTCCCAAGTCGATCATCCCGATATCCCGGAACTGGGCCGGGAAGGCGGCCACAGCCGCCGCCGGATCATCCACGCCAAAGACATGACCGGCCAAGCCGTCCAGAAGGTTTTGGGGGAAATGGCCTTATCGGACCCAGGCGTGGAGATCATGGAAAACCACCAGGCCCTGGATCTTATCCTTCGCTATGAGCCTGACGGAAGCCTTAGAGCCATTGGCCTTTGGGTCTTAAACACCGATACCGGCCTAATCTCGCCCTTTTTGGCCAAAGTCATAGTTTTGGCCACCGGGGGCTCCGGAAAAGTCTATCTCTACACGACCAACCCCGATGGGGCCACCGGAGACGGTTTGGCCATTGGCTGGCGAGCCGGGGCCAAAGTTTCCAACATGGAGTTTGTCCAGTTTCATCCCACCTGCCTTTACCATCCCAACGCCAGAAATTTTCTGATCTCCGAAGCCGTCCGCGGTGAAGGCGGCCGCCTGATTGACCAGGAGGGCCGGGCCATCATGGAAGGCCACCCCCAAGGCGATCTGGCCCTAAGGGACGTGGTGGCCCTGGCCATCGACGCTTCCATGAAAAAAACCGGGGCCCAAAACGTTTTTCTGGACATTACCAGTAAGCCGGCTGAGTTTATTAAAGATCGTTTCCCCAAGATCTACGCCACCTGTCTGTCCCTGGGTATTGACATCACCAAAGAACCCATACCGGTGGTCCCGGCCGCCCATTACCAATGCGGCGGTTTGGCCGTTGACTTGGACGGCCGCACCGATATCCAGGGCGTTTACGCCATTGGCGAAGTGGCCGCCACCGGCCTTCACGGGGCCAATCGCTTGGCCTCAAACAGTTTGCTTGAAGCCCTGGTCATGGCCGATCGGGCCTCCAAGGCGGCTTGCCTGGAAATCCGCCAGCGCCGGCATCCGGACGGCTCGGATCTTAGCCCCTGGCCGGACGGCCGGGTGGGTCACCTACCCTCCGAGGCCGTGGTCATCTCCCATAGCTGGGACGAAATAAGGCGCTTTATGTGGAATTACGTGGGCCTGGTCAGATCCGATCAAAGGCTGGCCATGGCCGCCAAGCGCCTGGAATTGGTTAAAAGTGAAATCGATGACTTTTTTAGAAACTTCGAGGTGGACGCCGATCTAATCGAGGTCAGAAATATCGCCGTGGTGGCCGATCTGATCATCCAAAGCGCCACCCTTCGTAAAGAATCCCGAGGACTTCACTACAGCCTGTCCTGGCCCCACCGAGACGATCAGCGATTTTTAAAAGACACCATTTTGGAAAACCCCAGCCCCCGGGTCCGGCTAAGCCGGGTCAGTAGTCTGTAAAAATGGCCCTGCCCCCCGAGCAAGGCCGCTCCGGTCGGCCGCCTGATCAAACTGACCCCAAGGAGGCCTCGACGGCCAATTCCCTAAGCGATCCCCGGAGCCTAAGCGCCCCGGAGGAAAAGCCCCGGCGCCTGATCGAGGCCGCTGACCAGGAAAACGACCTCGACAATCCCAAAAATCCCAAAAACCCCGATGAGCCAAGCTCGGCCCCCAAGGGCCTCAAGGGCCTAAAGGGCCTAAAGGCTGGCCTAAGCGCCCTAGGCCAATCCAAAATCCTCTCCAAACTGGGCCCGGCTAGTCTAAGCCCCACCAAAAAAGCCGCCCTGGCCCTGGCCCTGGCCGTTTTAATCATCGCCGGCGCGGTCATAGGCTCCTTTTTTTTCTTGGCCCCAAACCAATTGGCAGAATCCCAATCAGACGATCTTTACAATCAGGCTCTAAACGGGGCCTGGAACTGGGTGGACGGCTCCGAGGCCGCCCCAATCTTTACCAAGCCCCCTTGGCTTGAAGAATTTAAAAAACTAGACGATCGAGAGGAAAACCTGGCCACCGCTGTTGAGGCTTTTTTGGATTTTCGTTTCGAGGAGGCCCTCAAAGATTTTGAAACTCTCTTAGACGAAAATCAGCCCGACCCCCGGGTTCTCTCCCTTTTGGCGGCCACCAACCTCCGGCTCCTAAATTACGGTCAAGCCAAACTCCAATACTCACAAGCCCTGGCCCTGTCCGGTTTTCCCCCAGAACAAGGCGGCCTTAAGGAAGCCTCGGATCGACTAGGCCTGGCCCTGGCCCTATTTCATCAACAAGATTACGACAACGGCTTAAACGAGGCCGGCATCTCCTGGCGCATCCGCCACAAAGAACTGGGCCCGGCTGATTCCAAAACCCTGGCCGCCGTGAACTCCATGGCCACTTCCCTAATGGCCCTTTCCCGTTCGGCCGTGGCTGGTGATCTACTCCTGGAGGCCGTGGCCCAAGCCCTCGAGGCCGGGGCTGACCAAACCCAGCCGGTCATCCGCGACAGCCTCAGTATCCTATTTCTGGCCTTTGAAGCCCAAGGCCGCGGCGAGGAACTCCGGGCCTTTTTTACCGAGCCCCTGGATCCGGCCCAAAATACCGACCCAAACCAAAGGGTTCCCGAATCAAAGGACCCAGCCTCAGCCGCTCCTAGCTCGGCCTCAGCCGCTCCGGCTCCGGCCTCAGCCGGCCTGCCCGAGCAAGTCGACCAAGCCGGACCAGCCGAGGCCCTAAGCGCCCCAGCCGAGGAGCCGGCGCCTCCGGCCCCAGCCAGCGGCCCGCCGCCCTTTGACCGCCAGGAGGCCAGGGACATCATTGAGTTTTTTAAGAGCCACCACGCCCATTCCCGGGTCCTCCCGGCCCTATCCATGGCCCTGGCCCGCGATCTAAGCCCCACCGAGACCCCGCCTTGTCAGGCCCCTTACCCGTCGGAGCATTTTAAGGAGCTATTTTCTCTGTGCCTGGAGGTGGCCAAGGGCTACGCCTCGATTAACGAACTTACCGAATCCTCGGCCATTTTAGATGAATTGACCAGAAAGGCCTTAGCCAGTTTGGCTGAAAAAATCGACCTGTCCAAATCAGACCTGATCGACGCCCTGGCCTTACTGGCCACGGAAAAGGCCGAGCTTAAGGACTTCCCGGCGGCCGAAACGGCCTTGCGCCAAGCCCGCGACCTGGCCGCCACCCTGCCCAAAGGCCAAACCCAAACCCTGACCATTTTAATCATTCTCTCCCTTCGCCTTTCGGACTTACTGTTGGCCGAAAACCGCCCGGCCATTGAGGCTGAAATGGAACTGGTGGCCGGACTTACGGCGGCCAAAAAACTTTTTAACAATAAGGCCATCGAAACCCACCCCCTAAGTTCCGTTCTCTACCTGAGACTGGCCTATCTGGTGGGTTCCCTAGGCCGCTCCAAAGACGCCAATAATTACCGCTCCCTGGCCGAAAGCTCTCTAAAGGCCGCCCAAAAGGCCTATCCCAATTTCCAAAACACCACCGAGCGCGTCGCCCAAGTGCTTGCCCAAAAAAACCAAGGCGACACCACTAGCTTAGCTCACCTCTGGCAGGCCGTTCTTCCGGCCAATCGCCCGGCCCAGGCCCCGGCCAGTCCCGAGGTCATGAGGGTGGAACTGGCCGCCCTAAAACTCCTAAATAGGCTCCCGGAGTTTTCCGCTCTGATCGACTCGGCCCTGAAATGGTCGGCCGAGACCCACGGGGTTAACAGCGCCCCCTATCGCCGCTACCAAAGCCTAAACTTAAAATATCTGGAAGAGAGCGGTAACCTGCCGGCCCTGCTGACCGCCCTGGAGGCCCTTTCGGCCGATCCCGGCACCACCGTTGAACCCGATCGCACCCTGATCATGACCGCCGCCCTTCGTTACAAGGCCCGGGTCCTGGAGAAAGCCGGCCAAACGGAAAACGCCCTGGAGGCCCTCACCCAAGCCCGGGTTAAAATCCTCGACAATCATGTCCTAACCGATCGCCTGCCCGAGATCGAGTCCGAAATAAGCCGCCTGAGCGTCCTGGCCAGTAACCCCTAGGCTTACTGGCCAAAAGCCTGCCAATCTATTTACTCCCAAAAAAAAACCCAATCACCAGAGGCGATTGGGCTTTTTTTTTGGGCATTTTTTTGGGGCTATTTCTTGATTGGCTGACTTTTGGTGACTTCTTGGTCCCGGCCGGCCGTGATGACTTCCTTACCCACGGCCACCATGGAGGCCAAATCGACCACGTTCGAGGGGATGATCATGGTGTTATTGACCTTGGCCAACTTGCCAAACTCATTTAAGTAACTTTCGACTATCCTAAGCGAGACGGCCTCCAGACCGCCCTCCTCGGTAATGGCCTTACCCACGATCTTTAAGGCCTCGGAGGTGGCCTGGGCCACCATGGAAATTTCCTGGGCCCGTCCGGCGGCTTCGTTAATCCGACGCTGCTTTTCGCCCTCGGAGATATTGATCAATTGCTGGCGCTCGCCCTCGGCGATATTGATCTTGGCCTGCTTCTCGCCCTCGGCGATATTAATCTTGGCTTGCTTTTCCCCCTCGGACTCGGCGATCAGGGCCCTTTTTTCCCTTTCAGCCCGCATCTGCTTTTCCATGGCGTCTTTGATGGACTGGGGCGGGGTGATGTTTTTAACCTCGTAGCGGTTAACCTTGACTCCCCAAGGGGCTGAGGCCTTATCCACGGCGTTTATGATGTCAGCGTTAATGGACTCCCTTTCCTCAAAAGTCCGGTCAAGTTCCAGTTTACCGATGACGCTTCTCATGGTGGTTTGGGACATCTGAATGGCCGCGCTGTGGTAATTGCTCACCCCGTAACTAGCTAGCCGTGGATCCATGACGGTCATGTACAAAACCCCGTCCACCTCAACCGAGATATTGTCTCTGGTGATACAAATCTGCGGCGGAACGTCAATGACCTGCTCTTTCAAGGTATGCTTGTAGGCCACCCGGTCAAAAAAAGGAATCAATAGGTGAAAACCGGAAATCAAAGTGCTTGAATACTTACCCAGCCTCTCCACCACGAAAGCCTGATTTTGCGGCACAATCCTCACGTAATTTACGAAAATAAAGAGCAAAAAAAAGGCCAAACCAATTAAAATTACCGTGACAGTGACAGACATAGCTCCTCCTAACGATTATCGAGAG
>JAITJP010000201.1 GCA_031278835.1 Deltaproteobacteria bacterium | reverse complement strand
AATCCATCAAAAACTTTAATCGAAATTCCTACCAATAAAGGAGTTCATATCAAATCCGCTGGGATAAAAGGCGAAAAGTACGTATACCAATACGTTGCTTATTTTCGTAATTCCGAAGGACTACCTCGAAATAAGTCTAAAATAATCGGCAAATTTGACGTAGATACTGGAAAAATGATTCCTAACTCCAATTACTATGAAATGTACAACGTCTCTCCGGCGGTTCCAGAGCTATTTGTCTCTGACTATGGGTATACTTATTTAATTTTTAAATCATGTAAAGATCTCGGTTTATTTGACTGCCTCCAAGGGGCATTCGGACATAAAACAAGTGAGATAGTCTCATGTGCCGCCTATATTATTCGCCATGGTAACGCTATGGATGGCATCGATGACTTCCAAGTGGACAATTTTTTACCAGGACTTAATAAGTTACTAACATCTCAAAGTTGTAGCAGATTGTTTGCCGAGATCAAGCCACAACAATTGGATCATTTCTTTAAGAAGTGGATAGACATAACTATCAAAGACGACATCGTATGTTATGATGTAAGGTCAATTTCCTCTTACTCTAAGGAAATGCCGAGTATTGAGAAAGGCTACAATGGTGACCATGAGGATTTGTCAGAATTTAATCTCAAAATGTTTTGTCGCGAAACAAGCAAATTGCCTTTGTATTACAACCGTTACGATGGGAGTCTGAATGATAAATCTAATTTGCCTAATGTGTTAGCGAACGCAAAAACCGTTGGTATTGATAAGGTAAAACTTATAGTGGACGGCGGCTTCATGAGTGAAGCTTGTTTCAAAAGTCTAAATGAATCATGTAGAGCTTTTACTATCGGTGTTCCTAGCCACCTTGATATCTTTAAGAATATTATGGACGAAAACATCAATGGTATAAATAGCTACGCTAATAAGCTAGCCTGGCAAGAGGTTTTCTGCGTTCAAAAGCCGACTTCGGTTTACGGCGTTAACGGAAAGCTTATGTTGTATTTCAACCCAGGAAACCATTCGGAATTATGTAAAGACCTTTCTAATCGCGTTGATAAACTTTCAGCGGAACTCTCTAAACTAAAGCGATGCCCAGTTAGTAAACTCAAGAGATACAAAGATTATTTTATACTTGAAAGGCATGAAAGTGACAGCGGATTTAACTTCATGGTAGACAATACTCTCGTTGATCAAATGAGGCGTGAAAAAGGCTTCTTTCTCCTATTCACAACCGATATGGCGGCGACACCTGAGGACTCCTTATATTTTTATAGGGCCAAAGATGCTGATGAAAAGCTGTTCGACCAGATAAAGGTGGACATGGGAGGCAATCGGATCCGCACTCATAACGAAGATACTACTGATGGTAAAATATTTGTAACTTTCATAGCTGTTGTAATTAGGGCTTATATACTTGGTAAACTTGATAAGTATTTATGTGAAAACTCACTATCTCTTAAAAGAGCCTTTAATAAACTTGAAAACATCAAAATAGCCCATGACAATTCGACTAGAACATGTCGGTTCATTAAAGCTATAACCAAGCAGCAGAGAGAAATTCTAGCTGTTTTTGAGGCTGTCGATTCCATAGCAGCTTCACTTGATTCTTGTCTACGCTAATTTTAGCGGGAATTTAGGATTAATAAAAAACCTTTCTGGGCCAAAGCCAAGACCTAGAAAAAAGCCCCTTTGATCGCAAAAAAGCTTAAGCCCCCAGGCTACCTGGCGCCAAAAAGGGGCTTATTTTTTGATCAAAGCGGGGGGATTAAATACTCCAAAAGGGCCTTTTGGGCGTGGAGGCGGTTTTCGGCTTGATCGAAAATGACCGAGGCCGGGCTCTCCATGACCTCATCGGAGGCCTCTTCGCCCGGATGGGCCGGGAGGCAATGCATAAAAATGGCCCCGGGGGCGGCTTTGGCCATTATTTCGGAAGTGACTTGATAGTCTTTAAAATCCACCAGGCGCTTTTTGCTTTCAGCTTCCTGATCCATGGAAACAAAGCAGTCGGTATTGACGGCCCCGGCTCCGACCACGGCCTCGGCCGGGGAGCGCATCAGTTTAACTCTGGGGTTGTCGTTTATGGCCTTTTTCAAAATGATTGGATCGGGATCGTAACCCTCGGGGCAGGCCAAATTTAGGCCAAAGCCAAAAACGGCCGCCGCCTCCAGCCAGGTGTTGGCCATGTTGTGTCCGTCACCCACCCAGGCCACTTGCTGATTTTCCAGGGGCTTGCCATCCAAGACCTCAAGAAAGGTAAAAATGTCAGCCATGACTTGGCAGGGATGCTGCTCATTGGTCAGGGCGTTTATGACCGGGATGGTGGCGTATTGAGCCAAGCCCCGTAGTTCGGCCTCATGATAGGTCCTGATGACCAGCCCAGCCAGATAGCGGGAAAAGACCCGGGCCGAGTGACTGATGGGTTCGCCCCGGACAAACTGGGTTTCGGAGACGTTCATGGCAATGGGCACCCCGCCCAGTTCCGTGACGGCGCAGTTAAAACTGACCCTGGTTCTAGTCGAGGGTTTGGAAAAAATCAAAGCCACCGAGCGCCCGCCCAAGTGCGGTCTCAAATACTGGCCCCGATGGCGTTCGGCCTTTAATTTCTTGGCTCTAGAAAAAATATGAGTATATTCGTCTATTGAAAGATCCCTAAAAGTTATGTAATGTTTGGTCATAAAAATTCCTAGCACTTAGCTGGGTAGACTTCGGCAAGAGACTTATCCAAAGCCGCCAGTAAAAGATCTATTTCGGTGTGACTTACGTTTAGTGGCGGCACGAATCTTAGGACCGAGCCGGCCGTGGCGTTGACCAAAAAACCTTTGTTTCTAAGATCATCCGAGACCGGTCCGGCGCTCTCGGAAAGAAGCAAACCCAGCATTAAGCCCAGGCCCCGGGCCTCAAGGACCAGATTGGGGTATTTGACCACTAGTTTATTTAGACTTTTTAAGAAATGTTCGCCCTTGTTTTTGACCGAATCCAAGAAAGCCGGCACCAAGATTCTCGAGGTCAGCTCCAAAGACAAGGCCATGGCCAGCGGGGCCCCGCCCACCGTGGAGGAGTGACTGCCCGGAACCAAGGCCGCGCTTGGTTCTTCGGCGCTAAGCAAAAGCCCGATCGGGTAGCCGCAGCCCAAGGCTTTACCCAAGGTGAGTAAATCCGGTTTTGTCTCAAAATGGCGAAAGGCGAAATCTCGTCCGGTTCGGCCCAAACCGGTCTGGATCTCGTCAAAGATGAGTAGGACATCTTTTTCGCGGCAAAGCTCAGAGACTTTTTTAAAGTAATCCTGGGGCGGCACCTGGATGCCACCCTCGCCTTGGATGGGTTCCATCATGACGGCGCAGACCTTTTCGGTCACGGCCTCGCGCAAGGCCTCAAAATCGCCAAAGGGGACAAAGCTAAAGCCTTCCAGCATGGGTTCAAAACCCTGATGGAGATTGACTTGGCCGGTGGCCGAGATGGCCCCCATGGTCCGGCCGTGGAAAGAATTAAGGGCCGTGACTATGCCAAATCGACCCGGACCGTGGCGATCCTGGGAATGTTTACGGGCCATCTTGATGGCCGCTTCATTGGCCTCGGCCCCGCTGTTGCAAAAAAAGGCCTTGGATAAGCCGGTCACCGAGGTTAGCAGTTCGGCCAGTCGGACCAAGGGTTCGTTCCAATATAAATTGGAAACATGCCAGAGAGTTTCCGCCTGCCGGGTCAGGGCCCTGGTGGCGAAATCAGGGGAGTGACCAAAGGCGCAGGTGGCGATGCCGGCCACGAAGTCCAAATACTCCTTGCCATCAATGTCCCAGACTTTGGTACCCTCGCCCCTAACCAAGACCACCGGTTGCCTTTTGACGTTACCCAGGAGATGTTTCTGGCCTAAAGCTATAATTTCACGGGTAGATAATGTCATAATTTCTTCTATATATGTAAATGTTTGAGCTTGCGGTTAAACAAAGAAAGAAAAAACTGTCGGCTATTTTCCAATTTTAGCCACGAAATGAGCCCACGTCAAGGAGCAAAGGCCTAAAGACCCTTGGAAAATAGCCTTTTATCTTG
This sequence comes from Deltaproteobacteria bacterium, assembly GCA_031278835.1. Classification (GTDB taxonomy): domain Bacteria; phylum Desulfobacterota; class Desulfarculia; order Adiutricales; family Adiutricaceae; genus JAIRNQ01. The sequence continues at coordinate 685 of JAITJP010000201.1, read as the reverse complement.
GCCAAGGGAAAATAGTGAAAAAAAAACCAGCTCCAAGATTTAGAGAAAAGCCTCAGCCCTCCGGCTCCAAAAGGGTTTTGGGGCCGGCTTTCAGATTGGGCTAGTCTATAAGCCTTTATAAGCCTTTATTTAAATGACAGATCCAGATCCAAGCCAGGCCCTTACAAATACACTTCCGTGCCGCAGCCTTTGTCGGTAAAAAGTTCCAATAAAAGGGCGTGGGGCACCCGGCCGTCAATGATCGAAGCGGTCGAACAGCCGCCTTTAAGGGCGGTCAGGCAGCAATCGATCTTGGGGATCATGCCCCCGGTGATGGCCCCGTTTTTATTCAGCTCGTTTATCTGGGCTTCGCTTAAGCGCTCCAATAATTCGCCCTGGGGGTTGAGGACCCCGGCGATGTCGGTTAAAAGCACCAGCTTTTTGGCGAAAAGGGCCACGGCCACGGCCCCCGCCACCGAACCGCTCGCCGGGTACCGGGATCCGAAGCCGATGGTGTTCTCAGGGCTCTATCCCATCGACGGCTCCGATTACCCGGCGCTGCGCGACGCCTTGGACAAACTCAAATTGAACGACGCCGCGCTGTCCTATGAACCCGAAACATCCGTCGCGTTGGGTTTCGGCTTCCGCTGCGGGTTCCTCGGCTTGCTGCATTTGGAGATCATCCGGGAGCGTTTGGAACGTGAAT
>JAITJP010000158.1 GCA_031278835.1 Deltaproteobacteria bacterium | reverse complement strand
CGGCGTTTTCCTCAAACATGATGGTTGGTTTTGGGGTGCGCTTAATTTCCGCCATGGTCGTCTAACCTCTCTAAATCAAAGCCTAGCAGCTTTTTTTTGCCGTGGGGTCCATTCGTTTTTTGGACCATATTTTTCTCACCCAGAGAAAAGCCCTGGCCTTTTGGGCCCAAAATTATTGCCCAAAATTACGAACTGGCTAAAAGCTTTTATCAAATAAACTCTTGGCCACAACCTGGCCCGGGAAAGGTTGTGAGAACTCTGGGCCGATTATGGGTCTTTTTTAAGGCTCCACTGGGTTAACATAATAACATTTTGTAAAACCGTTTGGCAAACTTTTTGGAGCCAAATATCGACTATGGTTTGGTTTTTCCTCCGAGCGGGCTTTTTGCCCAACCCGAAATGAGTTTCAAACTTAACTAAGACCGCCACCTTAAAATTATTATACTTTTTTACCCATTGTTTGTCCACCTGACTCCACCTGAAGGGCTTGGTTGGCTTGGCTTAGACTGGTCCATTAGCCCGAGTTAATTTAGCCAGGGCCCTAGGGGCCTAAATCAAAAGGCCAACTGGCCCGGGTCAAGCCTAATTAAAATTTACCATCATGAGTAATAAAACATAATAAGGCTAAAATAAAAGCCTACAAATAGCAAATCAATAAGTAAATAAGTATTTATGGTGGTCTATTGGGGGCTCTTAGATGGGCGGCTTGAGAAGGGCGGCTATTTTAAAGTACAATGGCCTGTCAATCCCCAGAGCCGTTCAAAAAGCCTCGGCCCAGGACCTTTGGCCGATTAGTTGAGGTCAGCTTGGTGGCCCGGGCTGGGTTTTTTTTAGGGGGCTGGCCCATGGCCTTGGCCAAAACCGGGTTTGGTTGGGGCCAGCCATTAATTTTTTTACTGGACTGGCCTTGGGCCAGGGAATTGGGATGAAAACAAGGGCGATTTATGGGTGAACTTATACTTTATTTAGGCGGGGCCAAGAGCGGCAAGACCTTGGCCGCCTTGGCTCATACGGAAAAATATCCGCCGCCGCGCTATTATTTGGCCACGGCCGAGCCGCTCGATGAGGAGATGGTTAGCCGCATCGCTAACCACAGGGCCGAAAGGGGGCCGGATTGGCGGACCATCGAAGAGCCGCTGGATCTAGTTAAGGGCCTGGAGTTGGCCGGTCTTGAGGCCCCGGTCTTGCTCGATTGTCTGACCATCTGGCTATCGAATGTCATTGGTTTGGAACCCGATAGCCGGGAGGTTGACTCGGTCATGTCCAGGGTTGATAAGCTCATAAAGGCGGCCGGGGCCAGAAGCGGGCCGGTCATCATGGTTTCCAATGAAGTTGGCCAGGGCTTGGTGCCCATGGACTCGATCTCCAGATTTTTTAGGGACCTTTCGGGCCTGACCCATCAAAAATTAGCCAAGGCGGCTAGCTCGGTCTTTTTCGTGACGGCCGGGATCTCACAAAAGCTGAAATAAGGACCTTCAATGTTGCCAGGATTATACGTTCACGTGCCCTTTTGTTCGAGGAAGTGCCCTTACTGCGATTTTTATTCCATCTCGGCCTTGGATTCCATAGACGACTGGCTAAGGGCTTTGGAAAAAGAAGCCCAAGTTTACGCCAAAACTTGGCCGGGACCCTTTGAAACCCTGTATCTGGGCGGGGGAAGTCCCAGTTTACTGACCATAAACGATCTGAAAACTCTCTTTGAGACTTTGGAAAAATTTCCCCTGGCCGAGAATTTTGAGGCCACCATTGAGGCCAATCCCGAGGACGTCACCGAGGAGAAAGTCAAATTCTGGAAGAGCTTGGGCCTTAACCGAGTTTCTTTGGGCGTCCAGTCCTTTAATCCGCAATGGCTCAATACCAGTTTGTCCAGAAACCACACGGTTGAGGACAATAAAAAGGCCATGGACCTGGTGGCCTCGGTCGGCTTAAATCTCAGTCTTGATTTCATCTTCGCCCACGCCGGGCAGACCCCCCAAGAGTGGACGGCCGAACTTGACCAAGCCGCGGCCGGCTGGGCCGATCATGTCTCGGCCTATGTTTTGACGGCCTCGCCCACCACGGCCCTGGGCCGGGCCCTGGCCGCCGGGGTGGCCCCCAGGCTGCCCGGGGAGGAACTGACCTCGGAACTCTTTCTCTTGACCGGTGAGGCTTTGGCCATGCGGGGTTTTGAACGTTACGAGGTCTCAAATTTCGCCCGAGGCGGGGCCGTCTGTCGCCATAATTTAAAGTATTGGCACCGGGAAGCTTACCTGGGCCTGGGCCCCTCGGCCCATAGTTTTGACGGCCAAAAACGCTGGGCCAACCTCTCATCGGTTAAGCGCTGGGCCGTGGCCTTGGCCGCCGGGCGCCAGCCTTACGAGTTTATCGAAGAACTAAGCCCCGAACAGGTTCGCCTGGAAGAAATTTTATTGGGCCTAAGGCTCTCCGAAGGCCTGGCCAAAGACTTGGTCAAAGAATCGGAGCGCTTGTCCGACCTAATCAAAGACGGCTTTCTTATCGAGCTGGGCCCAAGACTAAAACCCACTCCCAAAGGCATGCTCATGGCCGACGGCTTGGCCCGCTTACTGGCCTAAGGGCCGGCCTAAGGACCGGCCCTCGGGCCAGAGCCGCTTTTTTTTTGCTAAGCCAAAATTACCAAATATTTGGTAATTTTGCTTGGCCTTGGGCAGGTTATTGGAGAAAATTTTTCAGGTCTTAGTGACTAAGAAGTTTTTTTTCTCGATTAATTGTTTTTTTGACTTTCATTTGGGGCCAAGCGGAGCGCCTCTTAATCAACCGTGGGAGTTTTAGATGAAAAAGTCCGAGGTATTTTTTACCAACATGCGCTGCGAGTTTGGCGACAGCTTACTTCTCAAGCTGGGCCGGGTCATGGACCAGGCCAAGCTTGGCTCATTGGAACTGGACCGTAAATTCGTGGCCATAAAGATCCATTTTGGGGAGCCGGGCAATCTGGCCTTTTTGCGGCCAAATTTCGCCAAGGCCGTGGCCGAGAAGATTAAAGCCCTGGGCGGCTTGCCCTTTTTGACCGATTGCGGGACCCTTTACGTTGGCCGAAGAACCCACGCCCTGGCCCATATGGAAGCGGCCCAGGAAAACGGTTTTTGGACGGCCACGACCGGTTGCCAGGTAATTATCGGCGACGGGCTAAAGGGCACCGATGATCTGGAAGTGCCCATCGAGGGCGGCATCGTTTTAAAGACAGCCCTAATTGGCCGGGCCATCATGGACGCCGACGCCGTTTTTTCTTTAAACCACTTCAAAGGCCATGAAATGACCGGCTTTGGCGGGGCCATTAAGAACATTGGCATGGGCAGCGGCAGCCGAGCCGGCAAGATGGCCATGCACAATGACGGCAAACCCATTATCGATCAAGAACTCTGCCTGGGTTGCCGGACCTGCGCCAAATATTGCGCCCAATCGGCCATTTCCTTTAAAAACAAAAAGGCGGTTATCGATGAGGAAAAATGCGCCGGTTGTGGGCGCTGCCTGGGCAGTTGCAACTATAACGCCATTGGGGTGGAGTGGGACACGGTCGGAGAGGCCCTAAACCGAAAAATGGCCGAATACGCCAAGGCCGTTTTGCAAGGTCGGCCAAATTTTCACATTAACGTAGTCAACCAGGTTTCGCCTTACTGCGATTGCCATAACGAAAACGACGCCGCCGTCATCCCGGATCTGGGAATTTTCGCTTCCTTTGACCCGGTGGCCCTGGACATGGCCTCCATTGAGGCCGTAAACCAAGCCACCACCTTGGTTGGCTCCATCGTGGACGAAAGGCCCGGCCATGGTCAGGACCTTTTTACCCGCATCCATCCGGGTTCCGATTGGCGATCCCAGTTAGAGCACGCTGAAAAAATAGGCCTGGGCCATCGGGCTTATAAACTGGTGACCGTGAAATAGCGATTATTTTGGGGCGGTTTTTTTTAGTGGACTTACTTGGCTAAGCTCGTTAAAAAAGGCCGCTAGAGAAGAAAAGCCGGAAGGATTAAGGCCAAAAGCAAGGCCGGGAGGATACTGGAGATGGGGATGGCCGGCTTAAAGCCGATCATGTTGACCCCTATGCCCATGACCATCAGGCCGCCCGTGGCCGAGAGGCAATCGGTGATGGGGCCGGCCAAAAGCGGCTGGAGGGCCCCGGCCGTCATGGTCAAAAGGCCTTGGTAGATAAGTAGCGGCAGGGAACTTAACAAAACGCCCGAACCCAGCCGGGAGGCCAGGACGGCCACGGCGAAAAAATCGATTAGGGTTTTGGTGTAAATGGTGGTTCGGCCCTGACCCAAGCCTTCTTCAAACGAGCCAACTATGGCCATGGCCCCCACGCAGACCATGATTGAGCTGGAAACCAAGCCATCGGTGAAGGTGGGGTTTTTTGAGCCCAGGGCGGCTTTAAGCTTGTCGCCCAAGCTCTCAAGTTTTTTGCCCAGTTCCAAGGCCTCGCCCAAAGCCCCGCCCAATATGGCGCAAGTCATGACCACGATCAAATTGGGGCTTTTGGCCATCATGTCCAGGCCTATGCCCACCAAAAATAAACCAAAGATCTGGAAGACGATCAGCCTGACCCTTTCCGGTATCAAACCGCCCAAGCCCAAACCCACAGCCCCGCCAAGCAAGACCGCGCCGGCGTTAACCAT
>JAITJP010000098.1 GCA_031278835.1 Deltaproteobacteria bacterium | reverse complement strand
GCGATCAAGTTTGGCGCATGCCCACGGGTTTTGTCTGGGCCATCGAGCTTGACCACCAAAGCGGCACCTTTGCCGGTGGGGCCGAGGTCCGAGACGAGGGCCACGCCGCCGCTTACTAGGCCCTAAGTTCTTAGCCTTTGGGCGATTTGGCCTGACTTTAAATAAGTTACCCATGGGCCAAATCGCCTGAGCAAAGGCCAATAAAGTAAACAAAAAAAAAACAAAAAATCAACCAAACAACAAAAAATAAAAGGCCAGAGCCTTTTAAAATAAACCATCGGGCCTTTTGTCAAAAAAACAAGGTCCTTTTACCCATATGAGGAGTGTTAGCCATGTCGCGACTATCGATTCTGGCCGTTTTCGGATTAAGCCTTTTAGCTGGGCTTTTTTCCGGAGCGGCTTTAGCGGCGGAACTTCCGACCTTCGCCGAACCGGTTTTGTTTACCTCCCTGGGTCAAAGCCCGGACGCCAAGACCTTTTCCGTCTTGGCCGGACGGGCCAAGCTCAAGGGCGAGTTTGTAACCCTGGCCAAGGGCTCGGACATTGAGGCGGCCCAGACCGTTTTCGTGACCGTTGGCACCAGCTTAAAGGGCTTTGGTTCGGCCGGGGTTAACCTCGAATCGGAGACGGCCCGCTGTGAGGAGATGGTCAAAGCCGCCAAGGCCAAGGGCGTCTACCTGGTTTTGGTTCACATTGGCGGCGAAGGCCGCCGCGATAGTATGACCAATCTATTGTTGGAAAAACTGGCCCCGGCCGCCGACGCCTTTATCGTTTACGAAAACGGTAACCTGGACGGTTATTTTAGCCAAGTGGCCGGAGACAAGCCCCTGGCCCTTTTGGCCAAAACCCTGGACGTGGTCAAGCTCTTGGAAAGCAAACTGCCTTAATCTCAAACCCTCATGACCTCTGACTCCCTGGCCGCCCCTGGGCCAGGGATTGAAAAAAAATCCGAAAAGGGCCGAGGTTTTTTTTTACGGCCAAAAGTCACCAACGATAGTCTCTCAGGACGGCGCCAAAGCCAGAAAAAAAATTTTTCAGCGCCCCAATAAACCAAAGGCGATAACGAGGCCTAGACATGACTCCACAATTACATGACTCCCAAATGTATTTCACCTCTGGCTTGGCCCTGGGGGCAATGGTCCTGACCTTTATGGTCCTATCTCTGGCCGGCCGTTTTTTAAAACAAACCATCCCGCTGGCCGTAAACCTTTTTATTTGCATGATCATTGGGGCCATGGTGGCCGGTTTTGGTTTCCCCATTAGGCACTTATTTGAGGGTCCGGTTTGGTATATTTATATAAATTTGGTCATATTTACCGGCATGATCTTTTTAACCTGCCTGAAAGCCGCCGGAAATCTTGATTGCATCGCCTACGACATTCTGACCAAGTTTAGAAAACGACCGGCCATTATGTTTTGTTTGATCACTTTGTTACTTTTCTTTCCAGGCATGGTGACCGGGGTGGGCACGGCCGGAGTGCTCAGTACTGGTTTGGTGGCCGTGGTCATCCTCCGGGCCGTGGGGGTGCCCAACGTCCAGACCGGGGCCATCGTGGCCATGCTGACGACCATCGGGGCGGCCGCCCCCCCGGTTAACCTGCCGGCCATCATCATCGCCAGCGGCATCAACATGCCCTATGAGGGTTTTGAGCTAATACTACTGGTCATTACCGTGCCCCTGGGCCTTTTTACGATTTTTTGGCTTGGTTACAAACATTTTAAAAGCCCCACTCTTGAAGAAATTGAAAAGGTCTTGCCAAGACCGGAGCGCAAAAGTTCTTTCATGCCTTACCTGCCTTTGCTGGTGGTCGTGGCCATCTTTGTTCTCATTCGGAGTTTTCCGGGCAAGTTTCCCGACATCGTCACCCCGATGGTTTTTATGCTGGGCAGCCTAACCACGCTTTTTACGGGAAAAAAATACCCCTTTGTCGAGGCTTGCAAAGAAGCCATACGGGGCGGGATCTTTAGCACGGTGGCCTTAATTTTCGTGGTCGGGGCCGTGGTGCAGGTCACCACCCTGACCGGCTCCAAGGGCTTACTGGTTTTGGCTTCCCTGACCGTGGGGGCCACGGCCCCAATCCTACTTTACCTGGCCTTGGGGGTCAGCTTACCCCTTTTGGGCGGGGTCTTAACCCACCTGGGCGCCTCGGTCATCCTGGGTATTCCCTTTACCCTGGCCATGCTCACCCAAAACGTCATCGCCGTGGTGGCCGGTATTTCCATGCTCTGCGTTCTCTCCCAGGTCATTCCGCCCTCGGCTCTGGGCGGCTACTTTGCCCAAGAACTGGTTTCCGAGAAAAAGTACTCCAGCATCTTAAGCGCCTCCATGGTGCCTTTACTGGTCTGCGTGGCTTTTTCCCTAATAACCCTAATTTTCGCTAATCAGTTCGCCTCCCTTTTCGTGCCTTTTTAAGGCTCAAAGGCTGGCCAAAGGCCAGCCTAATTACTGAGTTTTAAGCCAATAACTTAAAACTTGTTTAAGATCCAGTTAATAACTAAAAAAGTTTAAAAAAAACTTAAAGCTCTTTGATCCAGTTCCATCAATCGCGGCAAAAAAGTCACTTTTTTGGCCTGGGAGGAAAGATATGCCCCCGACTTACCTAATCGTTATGGCCCTATATACGGTTTTGACGGCTTACATCCTGTATTTGGTTATTAGCAATATGCTGCGCTCCAGGGATGTCTGGGAGCAGATAATGGCCGTCTTCGTCATCGTGCCGCTGTTTATGCGCTTAATTTTCATAAAGTAAGGAAGGCCAGTCATGAGCGTAAATCACAAGAGCTCGGCCATTTTGATCCTGGCCGTCTGTCTCATTTTAACCATCATTCTCTGCCTAAGTTACATCCCCATGTGGAAGTACGATCTGATCGTCCCGGGCCCCGGGGTGACCAGGGTGGCTTGGCTAAGCGATTACGTGCCCGAGCTTAAGGGCTCTTTGGCCGACACCAGGGTTTTTATCCTGGAAGGCCAGGAACCTGGGGCCAATATCTTGGTTCTTTCCGGTCACCACGCCGACGAGCCCGGGGGCTGGATGAGCGGCATGGTTTTGGTGGAAAAGGCCCAGGTCAAAACCGGAAAACTGGTGGTCATTCCCCAAGCCAATAATAGCGGCTTTACCCATAACTATCCCCAGGAAGCCCACGCCCAGTTCATTAGTATCCCCCGTCCCGACGGCACCAGCCGCCGCTATCGCCACGGTTCCAGGACCGGCAATTCGGCCGAACACTGGCCCGATCCCGAGGTTTTTATCCAATATCCCTCTGGCCAAAAACTCTCCGGCGATGAGGTCAGAAACCTAAACCGGGCCTATCCGGGAAGGCTTAACGGTACCTTTACCGAACGCATCGCCTACGGTATTCAGATGGTGGTTAGAAACGAACAAATCGATCTCCAGATGGACATGCACGAGGCCCAGCCGGAATACCCCTTCGTTAACGCCGTCAGCGCCCACCCGGCCGCCGAGGAACTGGCCAGCCTGGCTTCCCTGGGCATGCAAACTCACGATCTCGACCTGGGCGTGGAGCTTTCCCCGGCCACTTTCCGGGGCCTGAGTAACCGCGAAATGGGCGACGCCGTTTCCGGCTTAATGGCCGTGACCATGGAGACGGCCAATACCGAGCAGGGCAAGATCCGCGGCATTACCGACGATCTCTTGGCCGTGCAAGGCCAGGACGCCTTTTACGTGGCCGCGGCCAAGCTGGGTAATCTCTTTGTCCCCTACGATGAGGGCGGCTGGCCCCTAAAGCGCCGGGTGGGCCGACACCTGACCGCTTTTAAAGAACTGGCCTTGGCCCTCCAAGACCTTTCCGGCAAACCCTTTGACATCGCTAACGTGCCCGATTACTACGAACTGGTGGCTAACGACGTCGGTTACTACCTAAACCCCATAAACGAAAAGGTTTCCGATCCCGGTTACCAATCCTACCCGGGCATTTGGCGACTTTTTAGTAAGACCAGTTCCCAAGATCGAAGTTAACCCCCAGCCGGCCGCTCCAAACAAAAACCCGCGCTCCCAAAAATAAAGCGGCCGCCCCAAAGGTAACTCTCCCAAATGATTTATTGGCTAAGCTTAAGCCTGGTTTTGGGCGCCCTAATCCTGGAAAGCTATTTACTTAAAAGATACCGTGCCCAGGTGCCCATCAGGATCCATGTCCACGGAACACGGGGCAAATCAAGCCTAACCAGGCTGCTGGCCAAAAGCTTAACCGAAAAAGGCTTTAAAACCCTGGCCAAGACCACCGGAGACCAGCCCGAGTATCTCTACCCCAACGGTCGCCCCACGCCCCTAAGGCGCCTGGGGCCGCCCAGAATCCAGGAACATTTCCTGGCCCTGCGCTTGGCCGCCGGCTTGGGCGCCCAAGCCCTGGTGGTGGAGGGCCTGGCCCTGGATCGGGAAACCGTCCACCAGTCGGAAAACATCCTGCGCTCAACTCAAGTGGTCATTACCAACTCTAGGCCCGATCACGCCGAATCCATGGGCCCGGGCCGCTCCGGGGTCATCTCAACCCTAAGCCTACTTATGCCCAAAAACGGCCAGCTCTATGTTTCAAACGAGATCGGCCTGGCTGGCTTTCAAACCCTGGCCGCCTTCAAGTCCCTTCCCCTGACCCCGGTAAACTGCCCCAATCCCTTAAACCAAGCCCCGGAGCTGGCCCGGGCCCTAACCAAAAACCTGACCGCCCCAGGGGCCCCAAAAAAAAATTTCCCCAAAAATCCGCCCCAAGCCAACTCTCCCGGCCCGGGCGGCCCAAAGCCCACCATTCCAACCATAATCCATTTCCACCAAAACAGACTACCCATAGATTTTCTGGATCTTTTTTCAGCCAATGACCGCCTCTCCTCGGCTCTTTCCTGGTACTCCCTCCCTTCCAGAAGCCGTAGCCTTTCCCTCAAGGTGGCTATCCTCTCCACCCGCTCCGATCGCCCCCTCCGAACGGCCCAATTCATGTCCTGGCTGACCAAAGACCCTCACTTCGATCTCCTGGTCCCCCTGGGCCATCACGCCCTCCGGGCCCTCTACCTGGCCAAAAGGGCCGGTTCCAAAAACCCCTCGCCCAAACTTATTTTTCCGTGGCCCTGGATTGGCCCGGCCGATCTTCTAAAAAGCCTCTCTAACTTGGCCCAATCACGAAATAAGGATCGACTTCTCCTAGTGGGCCTAGGCAACGCCCACGGCTTTGGGGAAAAGTTTCGACGATTTTTGGCCCAAAAGCCAGCCCGCCAAGAGGGCCCCCAGACCCTGGACCAAAAGCCCACTGACGGGATT
>JAITJP010000094.1 GCA_031278835.1 Deltaproteobacteria bacterium | reverse complement strand
TTGGTTAAGGGATCGCCGGGGAATCTGGATCTTAGTTCTCTAAGAGCGGCCACCCCTTCATCGGGCCTTTGGGAATCCATGAGTTTACGGTACATGCTAAGGAAAGTGGCCGGGGTCTCGGGGTCACTGGGGTATTCGCTTTGGAAGTATTTTAGGGTGTCCAGCCCGGCCTGGGTTTGGCCCAGATTAAACTGTTCAGTGGCCCGGTCCAAAATCATGTTTCTGGAGCGAATGTCCTCGGGGTAGATTTGTCTAAAAAGTTCTTCGTAGCGGTAAGCGTCCGGCAGACGGTCAAGACTTCTGGCGTCGGCGATGGTGTCGATGATGGTTTGAGGCACCCGGGGGTCTTGGGGAAACCTAACCCTAAAGTCAGACAAGCGGTCCCAACTTTTTTCATAACGGTTTAGTCTTCTATCCATTTTGGACTGGGTCAGTAAATATTCGGGACTTAGCTCGTCGTCCGGATACTGGTCCATATAGGTATCCATCAAAGCGGCGGCCTGATCGTAGCGTTTTTTATTAACCAGTATGTAAATGGCGTCCGATAGAGCGGCTTGGCTAACCGGAGTTAGGGTTAAGACGTCGGGATCGTTTCTAAAAGTAATTAAATCGCTGACATTGCCATTGGCGCTTTGGTTAGCCAGAATTTTTTCCACCTTGGCTAGCTGGCCATGGACGTAGTCTTCGGAATCGGGAAATTCTTTAAGGGTATTTTTTAGCTGCTTAAAGGCGTCCATGGGCCGGCCGCTTTTTAAAGCCGCCTCAACTAGGGCTTGTTGGTCAGCCAGTCTTTTTTCCGGGGATTGATCTTCAATAAATTTCCAGACCTCAAGGGCCTGGTCGTTTTGGCCCAAATTTTCGTAAGCCAGGGCTAAAAGCCTTTTAAAACGCAGGAGATCCGGGCCTTCCAAATAGCTCTCATTGGCCGTGTTTAATTTATCGACTTGATCGAATTGACCCAAATCAAAGCGTTCCTGGGCCTCGTTTACCACCACCCGGCTCAGGATGGGTCTGGCTTCTTCGAATAAAACCCCCTTGGGGTATTTGGAAATAAGTTCCGAAAGCCACCTGATGGCCTCGGAATTTTCCCCATCGGCGGCTTGGGCTTGGCCGATCTTTAAATAAGCCAGTTGCAATAAGGGCGATTCCGAGGCCTGGGAGATGATGTCGTCATACATCCTGACCGTGGCTTGTCTGGCCCCCCGCTCCAAGGCGTCAAAAACCCGTTCCGGCGAAAAGAAGGCCCTTAGGGCGCCCATGTCGGCCAGTCTAATTTGACTAACCAAGCCCCCGTCTTTGTCCGGATAGCGATCCCGGGCCACGTTAAAAAAGCTGATGGCCTCGCTTTGATTGTTCATCATCTGGTAAGCGTTTCCGATCCTGGCCAACATGACGTCGGCCTTGGGGTGATCGGGCATCAGGTTTAAGGCGTGTTCCAAAAATAAAACGGTCAGATCCGGCCTATTCAAATAAGAATAACTATCGCCCAGGGCGTAGAGCATCTCCGGATAGAGCTGGTAGATATTTGGGTCAAGGTTTAAGACCATCCTAAACTTTTCGCAAGCTTGGCTATACAAGGTATCCAGGTAATCGGCCATGCCTTCCCTAAGGGTGGCCAGACGACCAAAGGCCGATGACAAACCCTTTTCCAGTAAAGGAAGTAGGGTTTTTCGGGCCTCGTCGGTTAAGCCCATGGCCAGCTGCATGTCGGCGGCTTTTAGAATGGATAGGGCCGTATAGTTGGAATCAGGATAACTTTCCGCGGCCAGTTTATAAAAGCCGGCCGCTTCGTTATTAAAATCCATCAGGCGATTGGCTTCACCAATCATGAAAGAAGCCCGGGGCGAGGTAAAACTATCCGGAAAGGCTTCTATGGCCAGGCGCCAAGCGTCGGTGGCGTTTAAAAAATTATCTGGCAAGCCCTTGGCAAAATAAGCGTCGCCGATTAAAAACCAAGCCGGATCGGCGTAGTGGTGGTTGGGAAATTCACTTTTAAATCTTTCCAGTTTTTGCAGACCAGAATCAAGATTACCGTTACTTAGATCGGCCAAGGCCGACTGGACCAGTCTTTCCGGGGCGCCCTGATCCGGAGTTCCGACCATAAATAAAGAAAGACCCTTAACCACCTCTTCAAAATTGGGTGGATTTAATTGCAAATGTTCTTCCGGGGATAAAGTGGGTTGGCCTGATTCGTCAAAAGTGGGGGCGTGTTCTGGATCTTGGAGGTTTTTGAAATCAACCACGCAAGAGTAAGCGTCGCGGCTTAAAAAATGCCTCAGCTCAAATTTATTGGTGTTTAAAGTAACCCTGGCCACCAGCCGGTTTTGGTTTTGGCCAATGACCACGCTTCTGACCAAGGCGTCGGTTGGACCATCGCTTTGACCTTGGTTGTCGATTTCCCCAAAGTCCAAAACAAAGGTGTCCACGTCGTCTCGGCGTAAAATAACGTCCTCGATTTGATCCTCAAAAGTAAAGACCAGGCGCGAATACTCATCCATGGTGCCCAAGCTGACGTTTTTTAGGGCATTGGCCCAAGCCCCATGGGCATTAAAAATAATCAGGACCAGGGCCAAAAAAAGGCCAAAAAGGACGCAAGTTGGCTTGGGCCTTTTCATAAGCCTCAAAAAATTAAAAAAAGATTCAGCCAACCGGACCAACATGAATAATTCCCACTCATGGCGACAACAAGACTACGCCCCGTTTTTAAACTCTATCATACCTCAAAGCGGCTTTTAGTTCTGCCTTGGGTCTAAGCCGACCGGACCGGTTCGGGCCGGCTTTTGGATAAACTAAGGTCCCCCTATATTTATCGGCATTTTTTCAGGAAAATTAAGGGTTTAATTTAATGGCCTGGGGCGGATTAGATAATCGGTATTGGAATATAAAAAAGTCCAAAGCTGACTAAAAAACTAAAAGTTTAAAAAACAAATGTGACTAGCTTATAAGTCCCCAGACAGGCCTAGGATAAAATTAGCCCCGATGATTATTTCGCAATACCAATGCCAAGTTTTGGGGGATTTTTGGCTAATTAAAGACATATTTATTAGCCAGCTTAGAGACCGGGCCGGGTTTTTGGCTAGGGTTTTGTGAAGTTTAGTTTTAAAATGGCTTTGGCTAGAAAGGGGATCTAGCCATTTTTTTTTCATGGCCCACGGTCAATGGCTAGCTGGAAGGATTATTCTATGCCTTTCTTTTTTAGTTTTTCCAAAAAGGTGGTCCGGTTTAAACCTAGGGCCTTGGCGGCGTGATTTTTAACCCCATGGTTGGCCTTTAGGGCTGAGCGGATTAGGCGATCTTCGAAGCGGTTCATGACCGAGCTAAGATCAACGCCGGATTCGGGAAAACGCAAGATGGGCTCAACTAGGCAGACCAGTTCCTGGTCAAGTTTGACCTCAACTAGGCTGCCGTAAGCGGGGCTGTTTTCCTCAAGGGCGGTTATTTGGGCCTCGGGTTCTTCCGATGGGTCAAGATTTAGGACCTGGGAGAGCTTGGAAAAGTCCGGTCCGCTGGCCTGGTCGTCGTCCGGCTCTGGGTAGCCGGGCTCCTCGGGAGTAGGCCCGGGTTCGGGTTGGCCCTGGTCTTCTTGGGCCAGGGGCCCGGAGGGGCTTACTGGTAAGGGCGGGGCTGGGGCGGCCCAACAAGCCGGGGAAGCTGGGGAGCCCTGGGCGGGGCTGAGGGGCTGGCTTGGAGCGGCTTGGGGCGGAGTCGGGCCTCTTGATTCCACGTCTTGGATGAGGCGGACCGGGAGGTCGCTTTTGGTCAAAACCGGGCCGTCAGCCAGGATAACCATGCGTTCCATGAGGTTTTCGAGTTCTCGGACGTTACCGGGCCAGCGGTAGGCCATGAGGATGGACTTAACCTCATCGGTCAGGCTGGTCACCTTGGAGCCGCGGGTCTCCCGAAGGCGGGCCAGAAAGTAATCGATTAAAAGGGGCACGTCGCCGGAGCGGTCTCGTAGCGGGGGGATGGTCAGGGGAATGACGTTTAGGCGATAGTAGAGGTCTTCACGAAAACGGCCGTCCCGTACGGCCCGGGTCAGATCGACGTGGGTGGCCGTAATGATACGGATATCGACCGAGATGGTCTTGTCACCGCCGACCCGTTCAAATTCATGTTCTTGGATAACCCGTAGGAGCTTTACTTGAAGCTTGGGGCTCATGTCGCCTATTTCGTCCAAAAATATGGTTCCGCCGTCGGCCATTTCAAAGCGGCCGACCCGGTCGCGGATGGCGTTAGTAAAGGCGCCTTTTTCGTGACCAAAAAGCTCGGTTTCCAGGAGCTCCTCGGGGATGGCCCCGCAGTTGACCGGGATCATGGGCCGGTTTTTTCGGGGCGAGGCCTGGTGGATGGCCCGGGCGATTAGTTCCTTACCGGTGCCGCTCTCGCCGTGGACCATGACCGTGGAGTCGGTGGCGGCCACTTTTTCAACGATGCGAAAAATCTCCATTAGGCCAGGATCTTGGCCGACAATGGAGAAAAAGAAATGGTTTTCCCCATCGCGGGGTAGGGGGGCGCTGGGGTTAAGGGTCTGGGGGGCGTTTTGGGAGACCACGGCTCTGGCTCCAATAGCCGT
>JAITJP010000082.1 GCA_031278835.1 Deltaproteobacteria bacterium | reverse complement strand
CCAGCTTGGAAGGAACTGGCTCTCGGCAACGACTTGGTTTATGGCCCCGAGGTTGGGAATCTCGGCTTGGGGAAGGCCCAGGGCGGCCATCAGGGGCCCGGCCCCGCTAAGATCGAAGGGCGCCGCGGTCAGGGGGTATTTTGTTGATTTAGGGGCCATCTCTCCATAAGGCCCGGGCGGGGCGGCCAGTTCGGGCCAAGCCGGAGGGGCCTCCGCCGTGGGCCCCGCTGGTTCCGGGCCGTGGGCCGAGAGATTTGGCTCCCGGGCAGCTTCCGGCCCCGGCCAGGCCAAGGGCGCCTCTGAACCAACCTGGCCATGGTAAGCCTCGTAAAAGTTTAAGGACAAAGGCCAAAGGTCCTTTATGTCCTTGGCGGCCAAGGAAAGCCGAGGGTCGTTTTCGTTTGGCGGAAAGGGGCCAATCAGGCTGGTGCCCAGTCCTTGGGGGAGGCCGGCTCCAGGATTAACGGCCTTCTGGGAGGGCCCAGACGGGTCAGGGGCCAAAGCTGGGCTGATGGCCCCAACTTGGCTTCCCCCGGGATCGGCCTCGAGGCTGGGCACCAAGGGGCTGGCCTGGGATTCCAAAGGTTTCGAGGTGTTTGGGTTTTTACTTATAGTCATAGTAGTTGCCGACCTCGACTTCCTCAAGGACGGCCAGCGCGTCATCGGCCAAAATGGCCGCTGAGCAATAAATGCTCAGTAGATAAGAGGCCAGGCCTTGATCGTTGACGCCTCTAAGGCGAATGGAGAGGCCCCGAGATTGATCCCCGGGCAGATTGGCTTGGTAAAGGCCGACCACCCCGCGGCGGGCTTCGCCCGTACGGATCAAGAGAATGTTGGTCTTTCCGGTGGGCCCTTTGGGATTTTTTAGCCCGTCAACGAAGAGCTTATCGGTTGGGATCAAGGGGATGCCTCGCCAGGCGATAAAAACCCCGCCCAGGATATTGGTGGTGGCCGGCGGCACGCCACGGCGGGTGGCTTCCCGGGCAAAGGCGGCAATGGCCCGGGGATGGGCCAGAAAGAACGAGGGTTCTTTCCAGACCTTGGAAAGGAGCTCGTCAAGATCGTCTGGGGTCGGGGAGCCGTTTCTGGTCTTAATCCGCTGGGCCTCGGCCACGTTTTTGAGCAGACCGTAATCGTCGTTATTGACGATCTGGCTCTCCTGGCGTTCCCTAAGACTTTCGATGGCCAGGCTCAGCTGCTCAGCCGTCTGGTCATAGGGCGAGGAATAAAGGTCGGCCACCTTGGTATCGACGTTTATGATGGTGGAGATGGAGTTTAAGAGATACTCCCGGGGCTTGGACTGGTAAGGGACAAAGCCTTGCGGGATTTCGACTTGGTCGGGGTCCTGGCCGCATAAAATGTCCAAAGGCGTGTCGCCTTCCTCCAAGACCTTATTGACCCGGTAGATGCCGCTGTTTAAGGCTTTGAATTCGAGAAGCTTAGTTAGCCACCTGGGGGTTAAGGCCCCATACTGCGGTCTGGTTTTGAAAATGTCGGCCAGCTGGTAGGCCGTCTGGGGGTTAAGGGCGTTAAGTTTGGGTGGATTCACGGGCATTAAAAAACTCCTTTAATATTTGGGCCCTATCGGCCGCCTAAGTTGTAAAGGTAAGATTGTCTCAAACTAAACAAAGTTTTTGAGAATGAGTTTAAGCTTAAAAAAGCAAAAAAATTAAGTTTTTATTTAAAAACTCTAAAAACCGATCCATGATGACCAAATTAGTAAGGCAGCTGTGGGCCGCCAATGAGCTTAGCCCAAGCGGCCAAACCGTCTTGGAGATTGAGCATCCGGCCTGGGTAACCGGCCCGGTGTAAGGCCCTTATGGC
The DNA here is from genome assembly GCA_031278835.1 of Deltaproteobacteria bacterium. Lineage (GTDB taxonomy): Bacteria > Desulfobacterota > Desulfarculia > Adiutricales > Adiutricaceae > JAIRNQ01. Next base: position 3,203 of record JAITJP010000082.1, on the reverse strand, counting down.
GAAAAGGCTTCTTTGGCCGATTTTGCAAATAAAAACCAAGTCGGCCTCGGGGTTAAACTCGTCCATTCTCCTGACCAGCTGGCCAAAGGGAACGACCTTGGCCCCGGGAAAGGCGTACAAAGTCCGCTCATGGGGCTCCCTGATATCGATGACTTGAATCCGCTCGCCTCTATCCAAGCGTTCCTGAAGCTCGCTGGCGAAAATAGGCCCGGCCGGGTCCTGGATTTTTTCCCCCAGGCCGCAAAATTCTTCGTAATCGATGGGCTCGGTAATGGTCGGGTTTTGGCCGCAGACCGGACAGTTGGGATCTTTTTCGATCTTGAGTTCGTTAAAAATCATTCTCCAGGCATCGAAAATCAATAAGCGCTTAACCAGCGGTTCGGCCCCTCCGACAATGAGCTTTATGACCTCGGCCGCTTGAACACAGCCCAATATGCCTGGCAAGACCCCCATGACTCCCCCTTCACCGCACGAGGGGACTAACCCCGGAGGGGGCGGTGAGGGGTAAAGACATCGATAACAAGGCCCCCCGGGAGCCCCAAATACCGTGGCCTGGCCCTCAAACTGAAATATCGAGGCGTAGACGTTGGCTTTTTTCTGAAAAACGCAAAGGTCGTTTATTAAATATCGCGTGGGATAGTTGTCGGTTCCGTCGGCCACCAAATCGTATTTTGAAAAAATATTTTCGGCGTTTTTACTAGATAATTTGACGTTGTGGGTGACTATCTCAATATCCGGATTAAGGCCCTTTAGGCGGTCCTGGGCCGAGGCCACCTTGGGCCTATCGATATCCCTGGTTGAGTGAATGATTTGCCTTTGCAGATTTGAGGCTTCCACGAAGTCAAAGTCCACCAAGCCAATCTTACCCACCCCGGCCGCCGCTAAATACAGGGCCAAGGGAGCGCCCAAGCCCCCGGTTCCGACCACCAAAACCCTAGCCGCCTTAAGTTTTCTTTGACCGATCAGGCCGACCTCGGATAAAAGTAAATGCCTACTGTACCTGGAGATCTCCTCTCCGGTTAATTCCGGCAAATCCCTTTCTGCCAGCCCCTGACCCAGCCCCAGCCCCAGCCCCTGGCCCTGGCCCAGGCTCTGGCTCAGACTTCTCTCATGCCCACTCATTTACCGCTCTCCCAAATTTTTTTTCTTCAAAAAAAATCAAAAAATCACTGCCCTGGCCCTAGAAAAAAATAATTTCCCTCAGCCAAAATTTCCCCCGGCGATGGCCGGTACCAACATGATTGATTGGCCTTCCTTGACCGGCGTTTGTTGGCCCTCCAGAGATTTGACGTTGGTTCCGTCAACAAAGACGTTGACAAAGGATCGCAAAAGGCCTTCCTCGTCATACAGATGGGTGGTTAGGTCGGGATATTTTTCAATGAGTTTTTTTAAAAGCTCACCGACCGTGTCTCCTTCCAGTTCCACTTGATTAAGGCCGTCGGTAAAACCCCTCAGGGCCGTGGGAATTTTTAAGGCAATGGACATGACTAAATCCTTATGGTTAAGGTAATATGGTTAATTCTTGTTTTAAAAAACCCGATCTGTCATTGGCCAAAAGCCAACAACTTAGTTCCTTGGCTTGGCCGTTTTCCACTTTGACGATCAGGTAACGATAGAAAGGCAAGGCTTTTTCCAAATCATTGGCCGAGGGTAAGGCCGGGTGATCGGGATGGGAGTGATATATGGCCAAAATATCCAGGCCCTGACTTTGGGCCGCCCTTTCGGCTGCCAAAAATTCTTCAGCTTCGATGTTAAAGCGCCTACGCCGTTTTTCCCCTTGCCGGGAATTAATGGCCTCCAGGGTTTTTTCCCCCCTGACCAAGCCCGAATTTTTAAAATGGCCCAAAACAAACCCGCAAGCCTCAAAGGGATAAGCCCTGGCCCCATGTTCCTTAATTTCCCTAATAACCAACGAAGTGACTTCCATAATCGCTATTCCACCAGGTTAATTCTCCAAAAACTCACTCATCCCAAGTTCCGTCCGAAAGGTAACGACTCCCGGAATCGCCCAAAATGGTCACGACTTGCTCGGCTTGGCTAAGCCGGGCGGCCATCCTCAAGGCCACGGTTACGTTGGCTCCGGCGCTTATGCCCACCAGTAAGCCCTCTTCCCGGGCCAGTTTTTTGGCCATGAAAATGGCCTGGCTGGTCGATACTGTTTCCTGACCATCGACCAAACTAATGTCGTAGATACTGGGTTTGAGGGTCGTGTCCATGTGCTTGGTGCCTTCGATTCCATGAAAGGGCGAGTCCGGTTGAACGATTATGGTTTTCACCGCCTGGTTTTTTTCTTTTAAATATCTGGCCGTTCCGATAAAAGTTCCGCTGGTGCCCAATGAATTTACGAAATGGGTGACCTGGCCTTGGGTTTGTTCCCATATTTCGGGCCCCGTGGACTGATAATGGGCCAAGGGGTTGGCCGGATTATGGTACTGGTTGGGAAAAAAATATTTGTCGGGATTTTCCAAATACTCCTTTTGGGCCGAAATAAAAGCCCCATCTGAGCCCTCCAGGGGATCGGTTTCAAATATCTCGGCCCCGTAAGCCCGAATAAGGGCCTTTCTTTCATAATTGGCGTTGGCCGGCATATGCAAAATGACCCGGCGTCCCAAAGCCGCCCCAATCATGGCGTAGGCCACCCCGGTATTTCCGCTGGTGGCGTCGATCAGAGCCCTTTCTGGCCCAAAATTTCCACTCCGAAGGCCCTCCAGAATCATATACTTAGCCGCCCGATCTTTAACCGATCCGCTGGGGTTTAAAAATTCCGCCTTGGCCCAGACCCTGGCTCCGGAAGCCAAGGAAAGTTTCTCCAGGCTCACAATCGGGGTCTTGCCCACCAAATCGACAACGCTCATCCAAAACACCAAAAAAAAAAGGCGGAACTCTTCAATTACGAAGAGTTCCGCCTTCAGAAAAACGATCGGCGAATCAAACTAAAAATTGGCTCAAAAAACCTCAACCAGTCATGTCCATTTCATTATAGGCAATGGTCACGATTCATGTCAAGCTCAAAATTTTCCCCTCCGGCCCGGCCAGTAATAAAAAAGTTCATTAAGGATGGCTCCCAGGCAGGCCAAGGCACCCTAGGCTTAAGAATTTTCACCCCTAATGATCCCGCCCATAATTTTGCCAAAAAAAGTTCAACATTTTATGACAAATCAAAAGAGCCATAAAAAAAATTCAAAACAAGCCCAAAGCCATGG
>JAITJP010000075.1 GCA_031278835.1 Deltaproteobacteria bacterium | reverse complement strand
CCATGGGAAAAAGTTCCAGGGCCAGGCGGTGAAGATGGCCGTGGCTGGAGATGGGCCTGGTCAGGGTCTTGGATCTGGTGTGGGTTTTAAACTTATGGTCGCGGGCCTTGACGGTCACGGTTAAGGCGGCCAGTTTTTCCGCCCTTAGGCGGGCGGCCACCTTGACCGCCAGGGCCAGGAGTTCTCGGCTAAGATCTTCAAAGCCGGAAATGTCAACGGCGTAGGTTTCTTCGTTACCCAGGCTCTTGGCTTCCCGGGCCGGCTCCACCTGGCGGGGGTCTTGGCAATTGGCCAAATGCCACAGGCGCAGGCCGCCTTGACCGAAACGGGACAGGAGGTAATCTTGGGGCAGGTCGGCCAGTTGGCCAATGGTGTTGATACCCAGGGATCTAAAGGTTTTTTCGGTGACCTTACCCACGCCCCAGAGTTTTCCTATGTCCAGGGGCCTTAAAAAGGCCATTTCCTGCCCGGCCTCGATGACCGTAAGGCCGTTGGGTTTTTTATAACCCGAGGCTATTTTGGCCAGATGTTTTACGGTGGAAACCCCGGCGCTAATGGTTAAGCCAGTTTCGGCAAAAACTTCCTGGCGTATTTTTTCAGCTATGATCGGGGCCGGACCAAAAAGCCTGATTGACCCGGTCACGTCCAAAAAGGCCTCGTCCAAAGCCAGGGGTTCCACCAAGGGGGTGTAGCGTTTAAAAATATCCATGACCTGAAGGGATAGTTCTTGGTAACGCCACATCCTAACCTTAAGAAAAATTCCCTTAGGGCAAAGTCTATGGGCCTCGGTCGAGGGCATGCCCGAACGGACGCCTTGGGCCCGGGCTTCATAGGAGCAAGTGGAGACCACGCTTCTGGGCAGGTTTTCGCCGATTATGACGGGAAGGCCCTTGAGCTTTGGGTTATCGAGTGTCTCCACCGAGGCGTAAAAGGCGTCCAGGTCCAGGTGGATGATCCAAGGGGTGACCTTTTCAGGGCCAAGACCATCAGGGCCAAGGCCATCAGGGGCTTGGCTTGGGCCCGGGAAAGCCCGATCAGCTTCGGCCAATCCAAGTTTTTGGGCAGTTTGAGGCTGGCTTAAATCACTTGGCCCTGGGGGGCCGCGGTCATCTGGGGCCATGGGGCAGGTCCTAGGGTAGCCAGTGGAGACGTTCTTGGTCGAGCTTGACCGTGGAGATTGGCCAACCGTCTTGGCTTAGGGTCATTCGGCCGGCCGCCCCGCTGTGGACCATCTCGGAATCCTCCAAGAAAGGCAAAGCCCCGGTATCGCTGGAAGCGGCCAGACCGGCCAAAGTGGTGGCGTCGTAGGCCAAAACCGCGGCCCAGCTGGGTTCCCTTCGATGATATTGGATAAAACGGCGCCTAAAATCGGTCAAGGCCCGGTTGAGGTTTTTGCCCGAACCAAACTCCAAAGGCAAAGCCACTTGGGCGTTGGTGATATTGACGGCCAAAAAGGTGGCGCCTATCTCCCTAATGGCCAAGGAGGTGGGCATAAGAAAGGTAGCCCGTTTAAAGCCGCTGGCGGCGATGATCGGGGCGGCCCGCATGGCCAGCCTGGGCGGCAAAGCCACCAGTATCCAATCTTGGGGGGTACCCTTTAGTTCCAAGAGAACCTTTAGATCCTCGGGCTTATCGATGGGGATGGTGTTGACGGTTGAGGCCTTTAGGGCCCTGGGCTTGGTCGGCTTGGGGTTGGCCTTGGTCGGGGCCGGAGCCTGGGGATTTACCAAAGACTCCCTAAAGGCCTCGGCCAGTTGTTTTTGAGAGGTTTCCGGGCCTTCCAGGATGTAGACTTGCTTAACCCGTTTACCGGTCCTGGGGACTTCTTTGGCCAGCCGACGACCTTGACTGGCCGGATCCGGCAAAAACCTGACGAAACTTGGCCCCAATTCCTGGGTCTTGGGATCTTCGATGTAGGTAATGATGGTTGGGGCCCCGGCTTTGGCGTAATAGGGAGCCCCTTGGGCCAAACGAGACTCGTATAAATGACCCATGACGGCCACGGGGCGGCCCAGATTTCTAATCTGACTGGCGAAATCAGCCCCGGCTTCGTCTATGGTTTTTAAGTCAAAACCGCCGCCGATCTTTTTTATGGCCAGTTCGGCCCCCATCACGGCGTCAAGGCCAAAGGAGGCCCAGTAACCCGAACTGGGCACGGCCATGATGAAGGTTGGGGTCCCGCCCGGAGGGGCCAGAGGCGCCCCGGTGACCTCGAGGCTTTCTTCGGTTTTAAGGGCCTCAAGGCTGGCTTGATCGGTAGCCTGGGGGCTTTCCAGGGTGGCGGCATCAAGCTCATAGACGCCCAGCTCGTCTGGGGAAAATTCATCGACGGTTTTGTCATCAAGGCCCAGATGGTCGGTGGAAAGGGCGGCGCCCTCCTGGGCCCAGACCCTGAGCGTGCCGCCAAATTCCGGGCCAACAAAAAAGAGGGCCAAAAAGGCCACCATGAAAAGGGCCCTCTTGACAACAGGCTTAAGCGACAATGATTTTATGCTTTCCAAAGTCACACCTCCGAAGCCCTTGGGCCATCCAGAAAGGTTAGAAAAGTTGGGTTATTTAGGCTAGCCAATCACTTTTTGGGCTTGGCGTTTGGTTTTCTGACCGTGGGCTTTTTGGGGGCCACCGCGGCCTTTGGCCGCGGTTCGTGGCGAGGCCTTAGGCGCATTTTTACCGGCACCAGGTCGAGGCCAAAGGCTTGGCGGAAACGGTTTATCAGAAACCTTTGGTAGGAAAAGTGAACCGAGTCCGGGCGATTGGAAAAAAGCACGAAGGTTGGGGGTTTTATGGAAGCCTGGGTGGCGTAGTAAAATTTTAACCTAACCGAGCCAACCTGCGGCGGGGTATGGGCGGCCAGGGCCTCCTCTAAGACCTTATTGACCTCGGCCGTGGAGGCCCTAAAGGTATACTGAAGCATGATTTGATCGATTAGGGGAAAAAGTTTTTTTAGATTTGATCCGCTTTTGGCCGAGCCGGACAGGACCGGGGCCTTTTCCAGAAAAACCATTTTTAGGTCCATCTCGCGGCGCAGGTTTTTACGCGTCTCCAGGCGGTTTTCCACCGCGTCCCATTTGTTTAAAAAAATAATTAAAGGCCGACCCCGCTCATGGGCGTATCCGGCGATGTGGGCGTCCTGCTCGGCCAGGCCCTCCAAGGCGTCAATGACCAAGATGGCCAGATCGGAATTTTCTAGGCCCTCGATGGCCCTCATGACCGAGAGTTTTTCCAGTTTTTCCGAGACCCGCCCCTTTCGCCTGACCCCGGCCGTGTCGACCAGGACGTAAGGTTTTTGGTCAATGGTAATGGGAACGTCAATGGCGTCCCTGGTCGTCCCGGGCCTTTGATCGACCACCAAACGTTCTTGGCCAATCAGGCGATTGATTAGCGAGGATTTTCCGGCATTGGGCCGGCCGATTACGGCGATCCTGGGCGGCTTATTGAGCTCCCCATCGTCTTGGGGCTCAATGGGGGTCATGGACTTAAAAATTAGCGCCCTAAGATCGTTTAAACCCAGAGAGTGAGCGGCCGAAACGGCCAGCATGGGCCCCAGACCCAGGGCATGAAACTCCAAAGCCGCCTCCCTGGCCCCGGGGTGATCGATTTTATTTACGGCCAAAACCGTGGCTTTTCCCGATTGCCTTATTATTCTGGCCAGTTCGGCGTCCTGGGGATGTAAGCCCACTTGCCCGTCGGTGACCAAGACGGCCAAATCGCACTCGTCCAAGGCGGCCCTGATCTGGTCGGTAATGGGTCCGGCCAAGGGCACCAAATCCGAGAACTCAAAGCCGCCCGTATCGACCAAAAGGGCCTCTCGATCGTCAATGGTAAAATGAGCGTAATGGCGATCCCGGGTAACCCCAGCTTGATCGTCAACCAAAGCGGCCGAGCGCTTAAGCAAGCGATTAAATAAGGACGATTTGCCAACGTTGGGTCGCCCAATCAAGGCGATGACCGCTTTCATGTTAAATCCTTTAATGCCAAAAATGTTCGCTCAAAACCCCCATTGGGGTGAGTTATTTTTCGTGGGTTCTGAATTGGGGCCAAATAATGGTTCGATTGGCCGGCCTGGGCTGGTGGTTGTTTGGTTTTTTTTAACTAAAAAAAGCTCGGGAAATAAAGCCGTAAGCCATTGGGAATTTTTTTTATTTAGGTTTTTATTTTGAGCGTAAATAATGGCTCGATTAGGTAAAGAGAGCTATTTTTTATTTTGTTAATGGCGCTTTAGGTCAGCCAGGCCTTGATTAAAAAACCAAGAGGCCCTGGGAATGTTATGGGCGCTTTTTCCAAAAGGCCTCCATAATCAATAAAAAATAACCCAGCCCCGGGGGGATTTTCAAGTCAGGTTCTTTAAAGCCTGTAAGGAGGCCTCGATAAGCTCATAGATCATTGGGTAATCCCTGGAACCCAAAAATTGGGTAATCTCGGACATCCTGGTTAGGGCCGGGAGTAGGTAAGCGGCGTAAGCGCTCTGATGGCCGATTTTGGAGAGTTTGGCGTAAGCCCCAACGGCTTGCATAAGGCGCATTAGGCTTGAAAGGGAGAGATCCTCCCAAAAAAGATCATGGCTAGCGGGCAGTTTTCTGGCCTTTAGGTAAGCCTCCACGCACTCGGCTCTAACCGAGGGGCTCAGGCTGACGTAGGGATCCCAAAGCAGACTGCCCAGATCGTAGGTGGCCGGGCCGATTCTGGCCCCCTGCCAATCGAGGATCTTGGGGCCACTGGGGGTCATCATGACGTTGCGGCTTTGAAAATCCCGGTGAATCAGGACCCGCCTTTTGTTTTTAAAAGAAACGGCCTGACAAAGTTTTTGAGCCTCAAAATCGATTTCGTCATGAATGACCACGGCAAGATTAATAAGCCGTAAACCGTTTATAAAATAATCCCACTCCAGGCTTTTGATCGACTCGGGATCGTAAGGGGGGTTAATTTTACTTAAATGACCGGCCGCCGAAAGGGCCCGATCGTGCCAATGGGCCAGAGTTTCGGCCACCGAGACGTAGGCCCGTAAAAGTTTTTTGGCCGAGGCCCCGGGCCGACAGTAAGAATCAAGACGATCGGAACCCAGATCCTCCATGGCGTAAAAGCCTTTTTCGTGATCATGACAAAAAATTTTGGGTAAAGCTAGACCGCCGCCCCAGAGTTTTTTTCCCAGATTAAACCAGTTTAAGTTTTCGCTTTTATCGGGGCCAATAACGATTATGAGGTTAGACAAGACTTCTTGCTCGTTACGCTCATAGGCGTCATCGAAAGCGCTTTTATGTTTGTCTTTGATTTTTTTCTTGACCCGAAAAAAAGTTCGGCCGGAAGCCTCGGCTGGCAAAAACTCAAGCTCAAAATTTTCTTCTTTCAGACAGCTCTTGGTCCAAGACAGGGCGTCGTTTAGGGTAACTAAATCTACGGCCATGAAACCATTCCCTATAGGATCAGGCTCCCCAGGAGAGCCGCCAAAATGATCGATTGGACCAGGGCGAAGAATTGACCAGGTTTTAAAAAATTACCCCGGAAAGGGGAAATTTGTTAAAAGCTGGGCCAGATTGGACAAAGGCTGGGAGCAAACCGGGTGAAAACCTAAGTTTTAGCCCGAAAGGCCCCAAAAAAAACCTCGATCCGGTCACATCCGTTTTGGTTTTTATAAACTTAAACTAACTTAGGGTTACTTTAAGCGGAGTTAAGGAAAAGCTAGAGCTATGAACCAAAGGATCATAAAACAAACAGTATTATATAATAAATTTCACCATTAGTCGAGGCGGACCTTGGCGGCGACCAAAAACCAAAACAGAACCCGGCCCAAATTGGGCCAATAAACGGCCAAAATGGCCCCTAGGCGGCTGGGCTTGGCCGGATTGGGGCTTCTCCGCTCCCACGGGGCCCAAGGGCTCCCAGGGGCCTTTAGGACCGTTTATGGGGCCAAGGGCCAAAAGCGGTTTTTGGGGTAATTTAAAAAAAAGCCAGAGGCTTTTTTGGCCTGGGTCAGAAAAAAGTGGGGGCGGCCATTTAGCTAAATCACCACCCCGCCGATCTGGAGGGCCTTTTCCGGGACCAGGCCGGCCACAACGGCCATTTTGACCCGGGCCCCTTTTTTGACCTTGGCCGTGGACAGCAAAATGGAATCCTCAACCAGGGCCCCGGGCTCAATCAGGGCGCCGCTTTGGGCTAAAACGAAACCGGATAAATGACCTTGGATATTAGCCCCGGGACTAAGGAGCTTTTGGCCCCGGGCCAGCTCACGATTTAGGGCGAAATATTGGTCCAGGGAGCCGATGTCGGTCCAGGCGGCCTTTGGGAAAAATAGCCCGGCCGGGGCTTGGCCTTGGGCCATCAAGGGGCTGACCCGCTCAATTAGGTCTGAAAAATAATCCGGGAGAGTGTTTAAAAACCAGCGTTCCATGACCATGATCCCGGCCCCGCAGAGGCGCCTGGCCTCAGCCTTGACCGGGCCCTTGGCCCGGAAGGCGATTATTTGGCCGTCCCTATTGAGACTAACCGTGGCCTGATCGGGGCGATCCACCAAGGCCAGGGTCAGGGGCGGCTGGGAGCTTTGTTGATGCTTGGTTATTAAAGCCTTTAGGTCCAGA
>JAITJP010000021.1 GCA_031278835.1 Deltaproteobacteria bacterium | reverse complement strand
CTGCCGACCACCTGGGCCACCGATCTGCTTTGGCCCCTTTTGGGCGGTAGAAGCGAAGATTTTAACCTAATCTTTCTGGTTTTGCTCTGGGTCATGGCCATAGCCACTGGGCTGCTGGCTTCCTATTCGGCTCATTTTCTTTACTGGGTGGGTTACAACAAAAGCCAGGAAGGCGCCGGCCGTCAAAAGGTTGGCGGTTTACTCAACATGGCCTCCTGGGCCTTTAGGATAATCAAAAGCCCCGAACAAAGGGCCTTGGCCGTCAAGGATTTTAAGGTTTTTTTCCGCGATCACACCCAATGGTCTCAATTGTTTCTCCTTGGGGCCTTGATGATTATTTATCTCTATAATTTTTCGGTTCTAAACCTAAAACGTTACCCGCTTCAAGAATTTTTTCTCGAAAACACCATCGCCTTTCTAAACGTCGGCCTGGTGGGCTTGGTTTCGGCCACCCTTTCCCTACGTTTCGCCTTTCCCTCCATCTCGGCCGAGGGCTTTTCCTACTGGATCATTCGCTCCTCGCCCATGTCCACGGGCGATTTCATCACCTACAAACTACGGTTTTGGCTTATTCCCATCATGTTCGTGGCCTTGATCTTAACCTACCTGACCAATCGCTTTTTGGACGCCGATCCGGTCATGGGCACCACGGCCTTCGTTTTAACCCTGCTTTTGACCCCGGGCCTTTGTTCCCTGGGCGTTGGCTTGGGGGCCCGTTTCCCCCGCTTTGAAACCGAGAACTTGGCCCAAGTCCCCACCGGCTACGGCGGGCTTATTTTCATGGTGGCCTCAAGTCTTTCCCTAATGTTAATCATCGGCCTTTCGGCCTGGCCGGTGGTCCGTTATTTGCGGGTTAAACGGCGCCTGCTTCATTTTGGTCTCAAGGAAGGCCTCCTAATCCCCACCTTGGCCTTACTGGTTTTGCTCCTAACTTGGCTCCTTTGGAAAAGGCCTTACAAAATAGGCCGGGCCGCCCTAGAGATCTACGACGAGGAGACCAAAAGCCTCGATCTCTCCGAAGAGGAACTGGAAAACAAACCCAAAAATTACCGCTTCAAAAAAAGAGAAAAACTGGCCCAAGGCAAATAAGCCGCCCAATTCCCCAGTTACCGCCCCACCCAGTCGCGGCGGTAACTGGTTAATGGCCCCAAAGCCCCGCCTAAAAAAATCACCCCTCCTGGCAATCCTTTCTCATCCTTAAAACAATCACTGGTGACTATTAAAATCTTATGGTTTTAATATTCACTCTTATAATCTCTTTAATCCCTGGTCCAAGCTTAAAAAAAACATTTACTTTTGATGAGCCTATTGTATAATATCATTGTTAAGTAGTAATGACTGCTTGATTTTTAATAATTTTAACCACTTGGCTACTTAAAATTTCAAATTAACGGTTAACCCAGCCAACCAAGTGGGCCTTAGTTTTGAGTTCTCCATGCGAGTCATCTGTCCCGGTTGTCTGGCCCCCTTAAGCCTTAAAAACTCCGATCAGCCTTTGAGCGAAAAAGTTTGGTTCAGGTGCCCCAAGTGCCATGAGCGCTTTAAGCCCCAAGTCGATCTTTTACCTTTGGCCCGTTCTCCTCGGCCGCCCCTAAGCCGGGCCGACCTAGGCCAAGCCAGTGGAGCCCGGTTCCAGGCCAACCTAGACCAAGTTAGCCCAGGCTCCCCAAGCCAAAACCTTGCCCATCATTGGGGGACCATCCAATACTTTCCCAACGATTATCCTTTGGGTCAGGCGCCCCTTTCGGCCAGCCTGCCCATGGCCGTCGAAAAAAGAAAATGGACCTGGCTAGCCATGTCTTTGCTGGTCGCGAGCCTCATGACCAGTTTGACCCTCCTGGCCCTTGGATTTAAGACCTCGGCCACCCTGGCCGAGCCGGCCCCCCAATATGACCAGGTCAATGAAGCCATCAGCCGGGGCTTAAACCGGCCAGGCCAAGACGACCAATGGCTGATCTCGGACTTGTTGGCCCTTAGAGCCGAGCTTACCCGGGTCAGACAAATCGACAAAACCATCGATTACCAGGGCCGAGAATTTAGAATCCTTAAAAGCTCCCTAGAACTCTTAGACCCCCAGGCTTGCTTGGAGTTTGAGAGCCTGGAGATCCGCTCGGCCAGAACGGCCCAGGGTTTTTCGGCCAAAGGCCAATGCCCCAACGGCCACCCCGAGGCCGAGCTCACGGTCACCTGGAACCTTGAGCGGGCCACCCTAATGGCGGCCAATGGCCAGTCCAGGACCTTAGACTTTAAACAATAACGACAAGAGGATCCCCAAATAGCCCTATCCTAGGCCAAAAAACCTGACCAGGCCCAAAAAAAATATAAATTCCACCAGAGGACGAGCCCCCATGGCCCAAAGAGAATTAATACTTCACGATCTTAGCGATTCCGAGTGCCACGACTTTCTTCCCGATGCCCAGCCCAATCTAACCATTTTTCCGGCTCTGCCCAAAGTCAACCACTGCCAAGGTTGCTTTGGCTGCTGGGTTAAAAGCCCGGGCCGGTGCGTCATCAAAGATCGAGGCTCTGACTTCGCCCCCTTACTTGCCAAACACGACCTAGTCACCGTCATTAGCCGCTTGGTTTTTGGCGGCTTTTCCGGCCCGGTTAAGGCCATAATCGATCGCTCCATCGCCTTTATTTTGCCCTTTTTTGAGTACAGAAACGGGCAAATGTTTCACACCCGTAGATACCCGACCAGCCCTAGTTTTAGATACTTTTTTCATGGCCAAAATTTCGGCTCTAACCTACTCACGGCCAAAAAACTGGCCCAGGCCAATCAACTAAATTTCATGTCCCCATGCTGTTCGGTTGATTATTTCTCAAACCTGGCCGATCTTAAGGCCGCCCTAACCCAAGAACCAACCCTAGCCAGCCCGGAACTTCAGCCAAGCCAGCCCAGCGCTTGATTGATTGGTAAAAGCCTTTTGGCTTTACCGGCTGACTTTTAAAAAAAAGTGCTTAAAATACAGCTCTAGCCATACAGAAAAAACAAAATAGCTTTCAATTTTTACTAGAAAGTCCCAGTATTAGTTAATAAAAAACTAAAAAAATAAAACTACTCATAATTTTATCATAATAAGTCAGTGCTTTAACTATAAAAATAAAACTAAACTAATATTTATATAAAAAGTTTAATATATTGTCGTAAAAAGCCAAATAAACAAAATTGCTCATAATTTTATCATACAAAGTTAGCATATAGACATAAAAAAGTCAGTAAAAAACAAAGCCGCGCCAAATCTTAACTAAAAAATTAGCTTGTTTAACATAAAAAAC
>JAITJP010000477.1 GCA_031278835.1 Deltaproteobacteria bacterium | reverse complement strand
TTTTCATGGTTAGGCTCCGAGAGGCCTTTTGGCCTAGGGCCAGGTCAGCGGGCTTAGCCAGGGGCCAGGCCGCTAGTTAGGCGTGGACCCAGGCTTGGCCGTGGGCCAGGTCGACTTTTAGGTTGACTAAAAGGGGCCGGGCCCCGTCCAGGATGGGCTTTTGGCCGACCAGGCTCATTTCTTGGGCCACCAGGTCAGTGACTAGCTTTAGTTCCTCATGGGGGACTTCCAGGACCAGCTCATCATGAACCTGGATGATTATGCGGGACTTGAGCTTTTGGGCGGTCAGGGCACGATCCACTTGAATCATGGCCATTTTAATAATGTCAGCCGCCGTGCCTTGGATGGGCGTGTTTATGGCCATGCGTTCCGATTCTCGCTTGCTGGGGCCATTGAGGCCCATAAGGCCGGGCAGGTAGCGTTTACGGCCATACCAGGTGGTCACGAAACCGTTTTTGCTGGCTTGGTGGCGAGTCGTGTCCATGTATTTACGAACGCCGGGAAAGCGTTCAAAATAACGGTCAATAAAGTTTTTGGCCTCATTAAAGGGGATATTTAAGGCCTTGGAAAGCCCGAAGGGACCTTGGCCATAAATAACGCCAAAGTTTATGGTTTTGGCTTGGCGACGGGCCTCGGGGGGAATGGGGCCAGCCTTTAGGCCAAAGATCTCGGCCGCGGTTTGGGCGTGAATGTCTTCGTCGTTTTTGAAGGCCTCCAGGAGGGTTTTGTCCTGGGAAAAGTGGGCCATGATCCTAAGCTCGATTTGGGAATAGTCGGCCGAGACCAGGTAATGACCGGGCCCGGCCATGAAAGCGGCCCGGATGCGCCGCCCTTCCTCGGACTTGGTGGGAATGTTTTGGAGGTTGGGTTCCGACGAGGAAAGCCGGCCGGTCACGGCCAGGGCTTGGTTATAGGTGGTGTGAACCCGCTTGGTTACGGGACAAATGGATAAGGGCAGTTTGTCGGCGTAGGTGTTTTTAAGTTTAGAGATCTCCCGATGGATTAAGATGTCTTGGGCGATGGGGTAGAGCAGGGCCATTTCGGTCAAGACCTCATTGTCGGTGGAATAGCCGGTCTTTTTGGCCGTCTTTTTTCCGGTCGGAATTTTCAGGTCTTCAAACAAAAACTCGGCCGTTTGCTTGGGTGAACCCAGATTGAACTCGCGCCCGGCTTGGCGGTAAATTTTAACGGCGAGCTCTTCCAGGCTCTTGGCAAACTCAAGCGAGACTTGGCTCAAAACCTCGGGGTCAAGCAAAACCCCAAACTCTTCGACTTTTTGGAGGACCTCGGACAGGGGTAACTCGACTTGGTAAAAAAGTTTTTCCAGGGCCGGATCTTTTTTTAATTCTTTTTTTAGCTCAATTTGCAGTTCCAAGGTGGCGGCGGCCCGGTTTGTTGAGTATTTAAGTAGATCATTGGGCGAGCTTAGGGCCGGGTCCGGGTTTTTGGCCTGCTGGGTCACCTCGGCCAGGTTTTTTAGATCTCGGCCAAGATATTTTGAGCAAAGAGCCGGTAAATCGTTTTTGTCGTCCGGGTTTATCAGATAGGCGGCCAAGCTGGGATCTTCCATGGGGCTTAGCCATATTTCCGTTCCTGGCTGGCCCGAGAGCCCGGACAGGGCGTGGCCCAGGGCCTTGGAGGCCTGGGCGAATTTTAGGGCCTGGGCTGATGAGAAAAAAGGCCGCAGTTTTTCAAGGACCAGTTCCAGGGGCTGGTTTTGGCCGTTTTTATGGTTTAGGGCTAGATAAAAAGCCATGAGCGGGCTCGGGGCCAAGGCCAGGCCCACCAGGGCCTCGGGGTCTCGGCCGGAGGCCAAAAAAGTCGACTTGTCCTTAAGCTCAAAGGCCAAAGCCACGGGCGCCTTTGATTCTTGGGCTTGGCTTAAGGCCTTTTCAAGTTCCGCCCAGGCTTGGTCCGAGTCAACCAAAAGGGTTTTGAGTTTTTCCTCCGGGGCCTGGTAACCCATCGAGCCGGGTCCAAAAAGCCTATTGACCACGGGTTTTGAGGGGGTTTTAATTTGAACTTGATCTTTATTGAGCCAAATTGGGCCAAAGACTTCTAGTTCCTTGGTAAAGCGGTTAAATTCCAAAGAAGAAAAAACCGAAAACAAGGTCTTGGTATCCAAGGACTGGGGCTTTAAGTCATCGATTGAAACCCAGGGCTCCAAACCCTCCCCAAGTTTGGCCAGGCTTTTGGAGAGCCTGGCCGAGGCTTCGTTTTCGGTCAGGCTTAAGCGAACTTTGTTTTGGGTGACCCGGGAGAGATTTTGGTAAAGGTTATCAAGGCTGCCCCACTGGCTGATGAGTTTTAAGGCCGTGACTTCTCCAACCCGAGGCACCCCGGGGATATTGTCGCTGGAATCTCCCATCAAGGCCTGGACATCCAAAAAGGCCTCGGGTTCTATGCCAAAGCGTTCCTTAAAGCTCTCCAGGGTCATGGCCGAGTTTTTGTTGGGCGAGGGGTCATACATGGAAACGCTTGGGGCCAGGAGCTGGTAAAAATCTTTGTCGCCCGAAACGATGACCACGGAGCGGTTTTCGGAAACGGCCAAATGGCAAAGGGAAGCGATGATGTCGTCGGCCTCAAAGCCAGGCTTTTCCAAAAGCTTTAAGCCCAGAGATTTTACGATCTCCCTGATGGGTTCCAGCTGGACAGCCAGATTGGGATCCATGGGCGGGCGGTTGGCCTTATATTCTTCGAAAATCTGGTGACGCCTGGTCTGGCCGCGGCTATCAAAAACCACGCCCAAATAAGCCGGTTTGGTTTCTTTAAGCAGTTTTAGCAGGGTATTGGTAAAACCAAAGGCCGCCCCGGTGGGTAGGCCCCCTCTGGTGGCCATTTCGCGCATGGCGTGGAAAGCCCGGTGAATGAAGGCGCTGGCGTCCATTAAATAAACCGTTTCCGGACCAGCGCTGGGGGGCAAATGAACCGTTTCTTGACTACTGGACAAAGGCGCCTCCAAAAAAAGTATTTAAGTAATTAAGTATAAAAAATTGTCGGAAATTCTAGCCCCAGGGCCAGAATTTTAGTCTAGAATTTTGGTCCAGAATTTTGTCCCAAGACTTTGAGCCATTGGTCTTGGAGGCTTGATCTATGATCTTTAATCTTGGGCTAGGCTAACAAAAGCGATCTAATTTTGCCAGTTTGGGGCTGAGAGCCGGAGCGCTTAAGAAGTCCACGGGCTTTCGCTAAAAATCCCAATACCAACCGTCCCAGTTGGGATCGAGGGCCCAGAGCCGATCTTCGATGGGCCGGTGAGGGCATAAAAACGAGAAAAGGGCTTTGGCTAACTTGAATTCGCTCCAAGGCCAAAACCCCCGGGCCTGGGCCAGGGGGCCTTAAGCAGGGGCTTTTTTATTTAGGGTAGTAAAACCGACCTGATTTTAACGGTTTGGGGACTGGCTGGGGCGGCCGTTGGCGGCTGGGCCGACTTCAAGTAATCCACCGGGTTTTCTTCAAAATCCCAATACCAACCGTCCCAGT